>NZ_JBSGVD010000019.1:0-143314 GCF_053608285.1 Nocardia sp. NPDC055053
TCAGCGCTTTCTCGCGAACCTCGGGTGGGTAACGCTTGGACATGATGACCATCTTCCTCAAGGAAGGAAGCGGTCTTCAACCCGTGACGGTTCACGATCGCCCCGCTATCGAGGGTGAGCAGGTCGAAGGCGTTGGGCGCCACGGTCCAGCTCGTGCCGGCGAACTCAGGGTTGCCCAACTCGATCACAACGTTGCCCGAGAGCTGGTTGTTGATCGCCAGGCACGAATTCGGGAAGTCCCCGGCATGTGCGGGCGAGGTCGCCAACAACGGCGCGGCGACCGCACCACACAGCACGGCTATCCGCCCGATCGAGTTCATCATCAAGTCCCCGTTTCTTCTCAGTCCGGCGGGCCCGCAGATGTCCCGCCCTCACCGGTAAACATCTATCCGGCAAGGCTTTTGATGAGCTAAAGAACGCCTGACAGGGTTCGGGTGGCAACCGTCGAGAAGCGATGCGTGATCCCGACCGGTGGCCGCGGCCCGTGCGCCAGACACCAGAACTGAGTCAGTTCGTGACTAGATAGTCCACGACGGCGGCCCGGTGATGGCCAGGCCAGAGTCCAGCACGCTGGTGCGGTAGGTCTCCCAGTCGTCGAGCTTGGGCTGGTCGCGCTCGGCGCCGCGGTGGGCCATGCGCTTTCCGGTAGTAGCTGGCGAACACCAGGCTCGTCGCCGCCAGTTGCTCTCGGCAAGCTGGCGCAGTCAGCCCGAGAGTCGGGCGCGGTCGCCTATGATGGAACTCCGTGAGTCAGGCCGCCATCGAGGCAGGGCTGCTGTTTCGACGCGTTAGGGCGGGCTCGGGGCCGGCCTGTCACTGTGAGGGCTCAGGAGTTGCTTGACCGAACGTCATCACCAGATGCTTGACCGCTGGTCGGGGTCGCTCCTTTGCCTGTGACGTAGAGGCGCGTGATCGGTTTCGTGCTTCGACGCGGTCGGACGGCGATCTCTTCTTCACCGTGCAGGATCCGTAGATGGGTGTCTTCGATGACGACGGTGACGAGTTTGCCGCGGTGGCGGGGTCCGAGTTTGATGCGTTGGCTCGCGACGAGGATGCGTCCGGATTCGTGGACGCGACGTTGGGCGCGCAGTGATCCTGGAGGCAGCGGTGCTGGTGGCAGTGGTGTCGAAGGCGTGCGCGCGCCGCGGATGCGGCCGAGATGGTCGCGTGTGATCGGGCAGGGCCAGGTGCCGATCAGGGCGTTGTCGGCGATGGCGTGCAGGAGGTGCCCGTCCAGCCGCAGCGTGACGGCGCGACCGGCCCAGGCGAACCCGACGAGGTGCTGTTGTCCGCCGATGCCGACGACACCGTCTTTATCGACGGTGCGGTCGATTTCGATCGATTCGCCGGACCCAATCACAATGGTGCCGTTGGCTTTCCGCAACGCGGGCTTGGCCGGTGGTGGTCCTGCGGGGCGGGCACCGCGCATGCGCAGCAGTTGCAGGTGTTCGGGCAACAGTCGTGATGGGACTGTGCGGATGAGATGTCCGTCGAGGCTGACGTGGAGGCTGCGTGGTCGGCCCAGACGGTCACCGTGCGCCCGATGCAAGCGCGCAGGCTGACCTTTTGCCGCGCGTTGGTCAAGGTGATCTCGCCGCTGGCCGGCACCCTGGTCTCCAGTTCCACCGCACCGTCCACCGACGGTGCTGGTGCGGGTTCGATCACGTCGACCAGAAGCGGTCCGGGCGGGGATGGTTCGTCCGCAGAGCGCTCCGGAGCGAGGTTCGCGGGAACGTCGAGGCGGGTAGATCCGTTGGGGCGGAACAGATATGCCGGGGTGTCCATGTCCAGAGCCTGGTGCGGGCGTTGGTGGTTGTAGGAGGAGATCCAGCCGTCGACCGCCTCCTGCGCAGCGGCCAGAGACTCGAACGGGGCCACGCGGTCGAGGAATTCCTCGCGCAGAGTCTTGTGGAAACGCTCGATCTTCCCGGTGGTCGTCGGTGAACGCGGCTTGGTGCGACGCTGGGTGATCCCGTTGTCGCGGCAGATCCGTTCGAACAACACCTCCACCGGCTGAGGCTTGATCCGCAGGCCCGTGAACTGGCCACCGTTATCGGTCAGTACTTCCGAGGGCACCCCGTAGCGGCGCATCGCCGCGGTGAATGCCTCACACACCGCCCGGCCCGACGGCGCCGCCAGCACCGCGGCCACGACCACGAACCGGGAGTGATCGTCGATGCCGGTCAGCATCTTGCACTCTCGCCCGTCCGCCAACGGAACACCGCCGACGAGGTCGAGCTGCCACAGATGCATCGGAGTTTGCCGTTGCCACCGCCGATATCGGCGTTTGTGTTGCTGGACTTGCTGATTCACCATCCCGTTGCGCATCAGCACCCGATGCGCCGTGGCCCGAGACGGCACCCGCTCCAAGCCCTGCCGTGCCAGCTCGTGGCTGATCCGGCGGGCGCCCCACCGCGGATGATCGCGTCGCATCCGACAGATCAACGCCTCGATATCGGCATCGAGGCGGGTCGGGCTCGTGCGCGGGCGCCGCGACCGGTCGGCCAGTCCGGGCAAACCCTCCTGCCGGAACCGTTTGCGCCAGGTATCCAGCGACTGTCGCGACGTCCCGTATCGGGCCGCGACCTCGCCGATCGGCGAACCACCCAGCACCTCACACACCGCCGGTAGCGGTATTCCACCACCGCCTGCTGATCCACAACCACCCGCTCGAATCACCGACAAGACCGAACGGAACAAGACCATCGATGGCCCCGAAAGGTCAAGCGTCACTTGATGACAAACGGTAAAGCATGTCCTGAGTCCTCACATTGACATGCGGGCGGACTAGCGTCCGATAAGTTCGTATTGCCGGTGGCTAGGTCGCCACACTGTTTCGGTCCAACCAGTTCGCGGCTGGGGGCCGGACGAGAGGGAGCTTTCCTGGAACGCTCTGCACGTGCGTCTCTTGCTGTGACGGGTCCTGTCCGAACCGGCTCTGGGCCGAGCGGTCCGACCGACCAGCGACCTACATCCGACGGCAGGTCCGGCGGAGCTCGGAACAGCTATCGGGGTAGTACTCCACGCTCGACGGCGGTGGCTCGGTTGAGCAGTGTCATGACTCGTGTGGCCACACCGGCGCCGCTCATCAACAGCTTGAAGCTCTTCGACGACGGGGCGGGCAACATCCCCGACAGCTGGACTCCATCGATCAGGTCGTAGAGAGTCTCACCCTCGTACATCAGGTGATCGGTGTTGAAGTGGTAGCGGTCGACCGCGGTGCACTGAATGAACGCGCCGTTGCCTGGGATGGCCACGGCATCATTGCCGTAAGGGTGTAGCTTGAGCGGGCCCACAAGGTGGCCGCTGCCGTAATACCGGACGACCATGCGGACCTCGCCCTCCGGCGTCACGTCGACATACGACTGACCGGGGATCGGATCGTAGCGCCAGTCCGGAATGGCGTCGAAGAATGCGAAGTTGTACTCCACGAAGACATTCAGGCCAACCATGACGGCGCCGAGGGTGGTCACGTCCTTGTAGCGCAGGTCGTTGGTGTAGAGCTCATGGTTGTAGCTCATATCCCTGGCTTTCCAGCTCCACCAGTACTTCTTGGCCCACTCGAGGGTCCATCCGATGTCGATGCCGTGTTCGCCGTAGAACTCGATCTTCTTCTCGTATTCGTCGAACCACTCCCGCGTCATAGCCGTAAGGGCGGCCTCGTCGAGGATTCGCACGGGTTCAGCCCTGGTATTGAGGACCTCGGGGATCGGCTGCATCAGGCGTGGCTCGAACAGAGATTGCTGGAACAGCTGTTCGTCGAACATCGATCTCTCCACATCATCGGGAAGCAAGTGGTTTCCAATTAGGATGTTGTTGCTAATGTGGGCCTGTGTCAAGGAGCTATGGCGGACAGCCGGCCGAGGATCGCGTCGCCGAAAGGCGGAAGCGACTCGTTGACGCTGGGATCGAAGTGGTCGGCCATGGCGGCGTCGCCGCACTAGGGATGCGCGTGGTGTGCCGCGAGGCTGAGCTGAGTCAGAAGTTCTTCTACGAGAGCTTCCCCAACGCTGAGGCGTTGCTGTACGCGGTCTACGACGCCGCGTGGGGGCAGATGGAAGCGGCTGTCGCGCAAGCGATGTCGGCCGGTGACCTGCGTGCGGGTTTCGCGGTCGCCGCTCGCCTCATGGAGGGCGATCCTCGGCTCTGTCGCATCTTGTTGGTCGAGCCTTTTGCGGACGCCGACCTGCGGCGGTATGTGCGCGAAACTGGCCCCAGATTTGTCACGCTGTTGGGCGGCCTGGTCGACGGATCTCCGGACGATCCGAAGGTCAGGATGCGGTTCTCGGCGGTATTCGGTGCGCTGATCTCGCTGTTCGTGGAGTGGACCGAGGGCAATCTCGGTACGGACCGTGATGCGTTCGTCGACCATGCTACCGAGGTCGTGGAGCGGTTGGTCGGGGTCGGGCTTTCGGCCGGGCATTGATTCCGGGCCGGCTGATGCTCGAAAGGCGGTGCTGGACGGCGATGTGATCCTGTTCGGCGTCTCCAGCGTTCTGCAAGCCTTGTGCATGGCGATCGTCTTCATACCGCGAAGTACAACAACCAGTGGTTTGTGCGACAGCCGCGGGGAGGCGGCACCGCTGCCGGGCCCCGGAGATCCTGAAGCTGTCGACAGCACAAACGTAAGCACGGTCAGCGGGACGAGTCAGCGAACGGAGTCAACCAATGCGGTTCAGGTAAGGCATGAGGAACCTCGATTCCCCGGGGTCAGCAGCTCTTCTGGGTGATCAGTCTGCCTGGAGTTCCGGCACGGATTGCCACGCGATTGGTGCTGCCACTGCGCTTAGCCCAACCTCGTGGGAGGGGCTGGCGCAGGGTCGGTTCGCGGTAGCTGGGTTTGACCGACAGAGGCTGACCCATCGCCTTTGCTCGACCAGTGAGGCCCTCCAATCGTGTGAACAGAGGACTGGGAGGAGGCTCGGACGGCAGCGAACCCAAGGGTCTAGCGGTTGCGCCGTACTGAAGGTGTTGCGGGACAACGGGATTGCTAGAATCTCGCCAGGCGGGGGCGGGTGGCGTGGACCGCAGACCCTCGGTACCTTCCCTCGCCGCTACCTCGATGGCGGGCCCGGTGGTGGCGTGGGGATGTGCCCTCGCCGAAAACCGCCCACGCCTCCGCGTACTTGGTGCTACGCCGAGGCCTTTTCGTAGGCGGTGATCACCTCGGCCGCAATCCTGCCGCGGGTCGAGACCTTGTGGCCGTTCTCGACGGCCCATGCTCGAACGGCGGTCATATCGCTGCGGCGCGAGGACTTACTCGTCGCTGTAGTGATTTCGGGCCGACGCCTGATTCCCTTGATCCGACCGGTCCGGCGTGCATGCGGAATCCACTGCTCGAACACATCGCGCAGCTTGGCGGCGTTGGTATCGGACAAGTCGATCTCGAAGCTCGCCCCATCGATCCCGAACGAGACGGATTCCTCGGCAGCGGATGTCCCGTCGAAATCATCGATCAGTGTGACAACGACTTTTCGAGCCATGGGGAGTCCTGTTCAGTCGAGTATGGAAGAGCGTTGTAGTGATCGTAGGGATGGGCTGGATCGGTACACAGTCCGGGTCGGCCCCTTCGTCTCGCTATCCGCGGTGAATAATCCGGCGTGCTGATCGACGCCATGGTCTGCGTGGTCGCCGACACGAGTGCGCCCACACCTCATGCGATCGGCTAGCGCCCGCTCAGTGATCAGCGTCGGCTGGCTGCGGATTGTCGTGCCCCGCCTGTTCGGTTGAAACAACGGGTGAACCGCCGCGAGCGTTCGTAAACCATCGCGGACCCGAGAGAGTCCGATGCCCCGCCGAGGACGAAGTGGACGAGGATCGCCTGGAGGGGCGGTCAGGCTCGGGTCAGAGCACCGATGGTTTCGGCAAGGCGGCGGGCTCGGTTGTGGGCGTCGGCCAGGGAGGCTTCATACACCGGGAGAAGCGAGGCAAGCGCTGGGGCGTGAGGGGCCATGGTCAGCTCGGGGGTCACTGTGGTGATATCCAAGCCCAGCAAGTCGTCGCGGCCAAGGACTGCTTCCAGGGCGGGTACAACGTAGTCCAAGCCGTGTTTGGGGGTACCAGGCCCGTAGCCGCCGCCTCGGGCGGAGATCAGCACGGCCGGTCGGCCAGCCGCCGGCGAAGGGCCGAATCGGTCTAGGGTGCGGCCGCCGATGATGATCTGGTCCAGCCACGCTTTGAACACCGATGGCATCATGAGGTTGTACATAGGCACGGTGAACAGGTAGGCGCTTGCGCCGAGGAACTCTTCGACGAGTTCATCTTGGAGTGCGGCGGCCTCGGTCTGCTCGGCGGTGTATCGGGCGGGGTCGGTGGTGCGGGCGGTGATTCCCGCGGCACTCAGGTGCGGCACCGGGTTGGCGGCTAGGTCGCGGTGGACAGCCTGACCTTGCCATGCATCGCGGAAGGATTGGGCGACCTGGCGGGAGACGGAACCTTCTCCGAGAGAAGAGGAGTCGATGTGAAGAAGATAGGTCATGAGGCTTCTTTCGAAGTAGCGAGCAGATCGGGTGCGGGCTGAAGGGCAGCCTGCGGTCCGCAGACTGGGTGAGGGTCTCGGGGCGGTGGCTACCATGTGGGTGTCCGCCCACTCAGTTCGCAGTACATCGAGTTCGCAGTACATTGAGTAGGGCGTCGCTGTCCTGCGCACCGTTCATGCCGCAGGTGCTGTGACGACGATGACGGCACGACCATGGCAAGCACAGGAGCTGGGGGCGGCGGGCGCTGTCTCGAGTCTGGCTGCACTAGCGGCGAAAGGTGAGTGCGTTGCGGTTCTCTACACGGTCCGGCCGAGTTTGTTCGGAGCGCTTTGGGTGCGTTCCTCCGGGCCGCGGACTACGTCGGTCTTGCCGAGAGGAGATGCGGGAGATCGCGTTCCAGATCTCATCGCTCGCTATTTGCTCCAGCTTGAGCTCGAGTACGGATTCGTACCAGGATCGTGTTGCCAACC
This sequence comes from Nocardia sp. NPDC055053, assembly GCF_053608285.1. Taxonomy (NCBI): domain Bacteria; kingdom Bacillati; phylum Actinomycetota; class Actinomycetes; order Mycobacteriales; family Nocardiaceae; genus Nocardia; species Nocardia sp. NPDC055053. Next base: position 6,950 of record NZ_JBSGVD010000019.1, read on the forward strand.
ACGATTGCCTGCACATCACCTGCCGTGGGTTGCAAGTCCTATCGGTCCGTCAGTGGGCCATCGGCCGAGTTCGATGTCTGATGCCTGGCTTGCTTACCGTCACGGACAAAATTTTAGGCACACCGGTGTTTCTCCTTGCGTAGGTGGATATTTCGTTGTGACTGGCGTCCACGTCGCGGACTGCCACGGAACCAGAATCGCCGGTAGGACATCATCTGCAGTCGCCGTTTCCGTCGCGGCGAGTGCCGCGCTAGAAGAATGAGGTCGAAAGTCTCGAATCGATTCCGACCGCAACAGTTCCGTGCGGCGGGTGGTTGAAGCGTCAGACCCTGCTACGCATACCGCGGACTTGGGCGTAAACATGTGCTTCGCCTGGCTGAGCGGACCACTCCTTGTGCTTGGCTGCCGTGGTCGAAGACAGATTCGTGCCGGACTTGATCACGGCCTTGCGTTTCGGGTCAGGCATCGTACGTTCGCGTCCCATCTCTGATGTCTGCTGCTCCCAGCCGACAGCACGCAAGCGCATTCTGGGAACGCTAGCCCGGTACCCGTTCCCGGGATCGGATTCGTTCTCCTCCGTGCCCCCGCGCTGGGTCGGCTCGTATCTCCGATCAGAACACTTGCGTCGCTTCCGCGTCCAGGCATCGGTCCCGGCAGGCGGGACCGGGTTTCCACGCGGCGCCGACAAGGGACCGCGATGTCGACGGTGTTCGCGACTAGGCTCGTTCGGTAGACAGGCTGGTCGTCGACTGTGAGCTCTGCACTCCAGGGCAGTTGCCACTGCCGCCACCATCGCCGCGAGCCCACGAATTGTGAACACGTGGACGTTGCCGATGCCGCCATACATTTCCGACACGATGTGGAACCGAGCGCCTGATCCGACGATGTCGAATTGAACTTGTCGGCGTCGTTCGCATTCAATACGCGGTTGTTCGGTGCCCGGGTTCACGGGGGGCACCACGCGGCGATGCGGTCGTGGCGTGTGGAAACGAATGGCGCCTATGCTGCCAGTAAGCCGGGAAATAGCGGGCGGGGGCTCCCGCTCGCAGATGGTCACGTGACGGGTTCGCTAGGTCTCGGTTTCGATGCGGTCGTGCTCGAATTCGTCCTCGAGGCCGATTCCGGGTACACGTGTAGCGAAGTTCCCCGAAATGTACCGCGTGGCCGTCAGTGTGAGCTGTACCAACTGTTTCGGTGAGAGGTGGCGGGCCAAGTCGTCCCACATATTGGGAGTCATCTCCTCGTTGTTGGCTATCGCCCGCCCGAATCGGATAATCGACATTTCGAGATCGGTGAACAGCCCGACTTGGGATTCGGGATCGGACAGCGCGGCGATTTGGTCCGGGGTGAATCCGGCTGCGAGAGCATCCTGTTCGTGGTGCGCCGCCAAGTATGCGTTCCCTTTGCCACTGGCACTGACGAGGATCACGAGGTCGCGCAGACGTGGTCCCAATTCCACTGCCTGCCGCAAATTTTGCGCATACGGCAGTAGTCCGTCAAGCTGTGCGGGAGCATTCGCGAGAGCGCTATAGTTGTTCGGTGTGGGCACTCGTCGTTCGGATTCCAATCTATCGAAGGCTGCAATGTCCTCGGGATTTTCGGCATCTTCGCGACGGCGGTGCGGTACACGCGGCAATGTCTTTCCTTCAGTATGTGTCGGTTTTGTACCGAATTCATCGTATTCGTTGCAATTTCCGCGATGCGGCCGCCGGTTGAGTTCGGCGTCGCGTGCGAATAAAGCATGGCCACGACGGCCTGGTGGCTTGTTGTTGAGCACCTGGGAGCAGTGCCGGTTTGGCGAGAGGTTTCCTGGCGGTGGGCGGCGTGGGTTTGCCGCGTTTGGTCTTGAGCTGCAATTCACGTCCACGGCGACTACGCGGTCGACCGTTGCTGGGTCTGGATTCAGGCCAGCGCAACCGATTGGCCAGACCCGGTACCTCCTCGATCCTGTTGCGGCGCTGTCGAATAGGCCCGCAATCGGAGGGGCTCCGGTGGGAATGCCACTTCTGTTGGTTGGATGCAGCCGAGGGCGGGGACGAAATCTGGCACCCAGGGCGCATGGTCGGCACCAGCCGAGTGGACTGCCCCTCCAGGCTGTGGAACTCCCCACTGTGCCGAGAAGCCAGGGGATCCTCGGAGTCGGTCGCTCGGCTGCGGCGGCTCGCCAACTCTCATAGCGGTGAGCCGGCCCACGTGATCAAAATCTGTCGCGACCTGCGCGTCACCGCTACCTCCGGTGGGAATGTGAAAGACGGCCCTTGGTTGCCGACGTCTGCTGCCATCACAGACGCGGTGATGGATTGTCAGATTGAACAACGCGGGCGTGGCGCTTGCCATCTTGTGGTTCCACCGGGCGGGACGCGTGCTGCCACCTTTGAGGCTGCCGTCACCATACTGGCAGCACCGTCACTCGCGCCGTAAGGATGTCGTTGGGCGGTGAGACGAGAACAAATGAGGTACTTCCCAGTGCGGAATGCCGAATGGACAACCGTTAACGCTCCGCGTGCGCTTACCCCGTCGCACGCGTTTGAGAAAGGAGAAGAATTGAAGGTCGCACTTTTCGACCGAGGCATTAGGACCCCTGGAATCGGGTTCATCGACGATTCCGACATCATCGATGTGACCGAGTGGGTGGGCCCACCGAGTGACAGTCCGCTTGGCGCGTTTCTGACACGGCGGGCGCGCGAAACTCCGCCGCTTGATGGCCAACGCCTCCCGCTCACGGAGGTGAAGCTGTTGCCTCCCGCAAGGGGAACCGGCGCAATTATCTGCGTAGGCGTTAACTACGCCGAACACGGTCGCCGCGTGGCCGAGTTGAGCGGCGCGAAGTTCGACCCAGGTGCGCCGCCTTCCTTGTTCATGAAGATGTGGCGCTCCCTGACCGGTCCAGATCAGGACGTCGTGCGTCCTGCAGCGGCGGACTGGTTGGACTTCGAAGGGGAACTCGTCGTCGTCATCGGACGTCACTGCCGCGCGGTCCCAAGGGAGCGCGCACTCGAGGTCGTCGGCGGCTATTCGGTCGGCAACGATGGTAGCGTCCGCGACTGGCAACGCAAACTACCTACTCTCACAGCGGGGAAAAACTTCTTCCGGACGGGATCGCTGGGTCCGTGGGTTGTGACCGCCGACGAGATTCCCGATCCCTCCGTTCTACGCGTGACAACGACGCTGAACGGCGAAGTGATGCAGGACGCGCCGGTCTCGGACATGATGAACGATGTGCCCGCCCTCATCGAGCACATCTCGACATTCACCCCGCTGGCGCCCGGCGATGTGATCTTCACCGGGACACCGGGCGGCTCGTTCTCAGACCGCGGCAACAAGCGATGGCTCGTTGCAGGCGACGAGATCGCCGTGACGATTCCCGAAATCGGGACTCTCCGAAATCGGGTCGTCGATGAGAACCACGCAGGGATGGTGAGATCGGCCGCAAGCTACGTGGATTGGCATTTCGAGTAGCGCTCCAGGATCTTGTCGACTAACGGCGCACACGGCTGGTTCCTTCGGTGCACACAGTTCGGGATGCGATCCAGGAAATGTCACCGCATGGGTGGTTGCCCGACATTGCTGCGGTGACAGCGCGGCTCGCCCTATCGCAGCTGTTTGTTCGGTGGCAGCGAAGTTGGGTGTGTCGCCATCACGCTGCAGAGGGTGCACGGATGCAACAGCGTGATGACGACACGGCGCGCAACCAGATGGCATGGTAGCCAGATGGACTGGTAGCGCGGGCCCAGGAGACGGCGCTTAGAGCGCCTTCAGTTCTTCGGTGACCGCGCCGACGGATTTCTTGGCGTCGCCGAACAGCATGGAGGTGTGATCGGCGTAGAACAGTGGGTTGTCGATACCGGCGAAGCCGGAGTTCATCGACCGCTTCAACACGATGACACTTTGGGCCTGGTCGACGTTGAGGACCGGCATACCGTAGATCGGGCTGGTCTTGTCGTCGCGGGCGGCCGGGTTGGTGACGTCGTTGGCGCCGATGACCAGGACCACATCGGTGCGGCCGAATTCGCCGTTGATGTCGTCCATTTCCTTCATCGCGTCGTAGGACACCTCGGCCTCGGCCAGCAGCACGTTCATGTGACCGGGCATCCGGCCCGCGACGGGGTGGATGGCGTATTTGACCTCGACACCCTTGCCCTCGAGCAGGGAAGCCATTTCCTTGACCGCGTGCTGGGCCTGAGCCACGGCCATACCGTAGCCGGGGACCACGATGACCTGGTTGGCATAGGCCATCTGGATCGCGGCGTCAGCGGCCGAGGTCGCTTTGGCTTGCTTGTTCTCGCCACCGGCGCCGCCACCGGCCGCGCCACCGCCACCACCGAAACCACCGGCGACGATGGCCGGGATGGAACGGTTCATGGCCTTGGCCATCAGGTTGGTCAAGATGGTGCCGGACGCGCCGACGATCATGCCCGCCACGATCATCGCGGTGTTGTTGAGCGCCAGACCCGCGGCCGCGGCCGACAGACCGGTCAGCGCGTTGAGCAGTGAGATGACGACGGGCATGTCGGCGCCGCCGATGGGCAGCACGACCATCAAACCGAGCACACCGGCCAGCACCAGCAGGCCGATCATCCACAGTTGCGAGACGCCACCGTTGTCGGCGCCCAAACCGATCACCACGGCGCAGACGATCGCGCCGGCGAGCAGCAGCAGGTTCAGCGGTTGTTGCAGGCGGCCGATGCCGATCGGCTTGCCCGACAGGATTTCCTGCAGTTTGGCGAAGGCGATGATCGAGCCCCAGAACGACACCGAACCGATCACCGCGGCGAACAGCGAACCGATGATGATGTGAATGGTGGGTTCGTCGTGCAGCGCCGAGAAGCCCGAGCTGTCGATGAACTCGGCCCACGCGATGAGCGCGACCGTGCCACCACCGACACCGTTGAACGCGGCGACCAGCTGCGGCATCTCGGTCATCTTGGTGCGCACCGCGGGCGGAACACCCAGTGCCACACCGACAATCAGGCCGGCGCCGATGAGAATCCAGCTGTCGGTGTGCCGGACCGAGATCAGCGTGGCAGCAACCGCCACAGCCATACCGACTGCGGCGATCTGGTTGCCACGGACCGCGGTCTTGGGGCCGGTCAGGCCCATCAGGCCGTAGATGAACATGGAGAAGGCCACGATGTAGAGGCCGTTGACCAGGTACGACATGCTGTCGATATCGTTGACGGAGTGCATCACTGGGCCGCCTGCTTCTTACCCTTGAACATGCCGAGCATCCGATCGGTCACGACGAACCCGCCGATGACATTGAGAGTCCCGAACACCACGGCGACAAACAGAATGATCTGAACCAAGACCGACGGGTCTTCCACATTGCCCAACGTCACCAGCGCGCCCAGCACCACGATGCCGTGAATCGCGTTCGTACCCGACATCAACGGGGTATGCAGTGTGTTCGGGACTTTGGAGATCACGGCGAATCCGACGAACCCCGACAGCACGAGAATCGCGATATCGGCCAGCAATTCGGAATACATCAGGCACTCACCTCAGCTTTCGCCTGGTCGTTCGGGGCATCCTGCCGTTCGGTGACACAGGAATCGGCCAGCACCTGATCGGAGAAATCGGGTGCGAGCTTGCCGTCGACCAGCATCAGCTCCAGCAGCGCGGCGATGTTCTTGGAGTACAGCTCGGAAGCGTGCTCGGGCATGGTCGCGGGCAGGTTCAGCGGCGAGGTGATAGTCACCTCGTGCTTGACCACGATCTCGCCGGGCTCGGTGAGTTCGCAGTTGCCGCCGGTCTCCCCGGCCAGGTCGACGATCACGCTGCCGGGCTTCATACCCTCCACCGCGGCGGCGGTGACCAGACGCGGTGCGGGACGACCCGGGACCAGCGCGGTCGTGATCACCACGTCGAAACCCTTGATGGCGTCCTCGAGGGCCTGCTGCTGGGCAGCCTTCTCGTCCTCGGTGAGCTCACGGGCGTAACCACCCTCACCGGTGGCGTCGATACCCAGATCCAGCCACTGGGCGCCGACCGAACGCACCTGATCGGCGACCTCGGGGCGCACGTCGTAACCGGTGGTCCGCCCACCCAGGCGCTTGGCGGTGGCCAGTGCTTGCAGACCGGCGACACCGACACCGAGGACCAGCACGGTGGCGGGCTTCACGGTGCCCGCGGCGGTGGTCAGCATCGGGAAGAACCGCGTCGACTCCGACGCGGCCAGCAGCACAGCCTTGTACCCGGCCACGTTCGCCTGCGAGGACAGCGCGTCCATCACCTGCGCGCGGGAGATACGCGGGATCGCTTCCACCGCGAACGCCTGCACACCGGCGGACTTCAAAGCGCCGATCTGGTTCTCGGCGTTGCGGGGGGCGAGGAACCCGATCAGGGTCTGCCCGGAGGACAGCTTGCCCACCTCGGCGTCGCTGGGCGGGGCCACCTTGACCACGGCATCGGCCGACCACGGATCACCGATGGTCGCGCCCGCCTCGACATAGGCCGCGTCGGGGATGAGCGCGCCGAGGCCGGCACCGGCTTCCACGACCACCTCGACACCCTGCTTGGACAGGGCGGGGATGATCTTGGGCACCAAGGCGACCCGCCGCTCACCCGCGCCGGACTCGCGAACGACTCCGACACGTGGGGCCGTGACCGGGTTGGTCTCGACTTGTCGGACGTCCTCGCGCGGGCTCACGAAACTGCCGGCTGTCGAAGGCGGCTGACTACCGTTTGGGTGTGGTCGGCCGGGCTGAACTTCATCTGAATCCTTTGTTGTTTCATGGATTTCGTTGGTCTAGAACAAGGAGGGATATGCCGGAATCGTGGCGGCGCGGTCGACAACCAACTGTCAGACATCGGCAGCAAAGGGATCGATGCAGCCCGGCTGCTCTGCCCTTGTGCCGCTGGCAGGAGGAGCAAGAGGGTTCGGCGTCTCGGTATCGGCCCTCGTGCTGTCTGGCCAGCCTGTCGGTGGGAATTCGACTGTAGGTGAGCGCGGCGCCTGCTCTTGACTCGAGGTGGTGTCAGCCATGGCGGTTGCGACAAGCTCGAGTGCACCACGGATCTCGGCGTGGCTCGTATCGCGCGATATTGCGTGGCACGGTGCCGAAGTGCGCGGAATCGCGCAGATTGGTGCGAGCGGCCGGTCGGTGCGCGTCAGACTCTTTCGTCTTGTTTCGCCAGTTGTTCGAAGCCATTACGCCAGCTGGTGCTGGAATCGGCCGCATCACACCTCCCACGTTGCTGGCTAGTAGCAGCATGTAGTTGCTCAACGCGAGCTTCGGCTGCGCATGCTGCTTGGTTTCGTGCATTGCTGCCTGAAATCATGCAGAAGGTGGCGTCGCATGTCAATATCTCGTGCAAACAGCGGTCTGGACGGTGTCCAAGTAGTGGTTCGCTACTGTGTGGTGTGGTCGACCGCAGCGAGCTGAGCCAGGAATGCGCGGGGTACTGGAGTCCAGTCGGGGCTCCAGCGTCCGTGGTCGAGATCGTCGAGCAAACCGTGAATTAGGACTCTCACTGTGGAGCCTTCGTCGAGAATCGGGCGAGTGAGTCCGGTCGGGGCGTAGTCGGCCAGGACACCGGACAGGGCATGCTTGGCCTGTGGCATCCTATGATCAGCGGCATAACAGGTTGTCAGCAAGAGTGCGGCGCGCAGGGCTGCCCGGGGACGGCGTGCGGAATCGATCGATTCGGCCAGGGCCGTTGCGTATCCGATGGCGAGCGGAGGATCGTCACGTAGCACAGATCGTATGAAGGAATCCTGTTCCAGCTCGACGATCAGCTTCTCGATTCCATTGTGTGGAAGGTCGGCGGGGTCGACGGCGAAGCTCGATGTCCGGCGGTCGATAGTCTTCAGTCCAAGGCGGACCGCTTCATTGGTAATGCCGGCGGATAGTCTGGGCAGGTCCAAGACCCTGGCGATCCGAGCGCCCTCGGTCAAGCGCACTGCTGCGCTGTCGAGATCGCCGCGCAATGCCTTCACGCGGGCGCCTGTCCCGTAGGTTGCCAACATGAAGTCTGCTGATCCTCCGGCTGCCCCGAGCTTCTCGCAATTGTCGAGTAGTTGCTCGGCCTCGACTATCTGGTTGCGCTCGTACAAGAAGTTTCCGAGTAGGGCGCTGGCAACGGTGGCAGTGTAGGGGTTCTCACCGGCACTGGTACGTCCCAGTTTCAGCGCTGTTCGGAAGTTGTGCTCCGCCGCGATGGTGTTGAGTTGTTCCCAGTCGGCCAAGCCTGCGAGGCAGAAGCTGTACATCGGACTCAATGCGCCCGGGAGGTGCGGGAGATACGGTGCTGCCCGCTCGTGCCAGGCTCGGACCTGATCGAAGTCGAAGTTGTAGAGAGCTGCGCAGGCCTCTACATTCGTCGCTGCGCACATCACCCACGGGCTCAGGGACTCGGACTGAGAGATGCAGTCGTGGACCAACTGATCGACGGCACCGACCCGATCGTCGAGGAGATTCTGGACGCTTCTGATGATCGCCGCCTCGACAGCGATAGTTGACGATGGTTGCCGTCGAGACGACTCAGCAGGGAGAGCCAGGTGCAGGGCGGTCTCCATTTCCGTACGCTGACGCAGCATCATGAATGCCCAGGCGAGTGCTATCTGGAGTTTGGGGTGTGTTGCGGCCGATGACGACGGTAGTTTCTCTGCCAGTCCGATCAGGGTAGCCAGCTGCGAATGCTGCACAAGGTCGAGAGCATCGGCTTCGACCAGTTCCACCGCGCGTTCCGGCAGCTCAGCAGTAAGGGCGTGATCGATGGCTTCACTCAACAGGTGGTGGCGCCCGAACCACTCCGCTGCCGCTCGGTGCAGCTCGCGAATCCACTCCGGATGATCTCGTTCGAGTCGTTGGCGGAGGTACTCGGCGAAGAGGTGGTGATAGCGGAACCATCGGCCGTCGTCGTCGATTCGGCGTAGGAACAGGTCTCGGTGTTCAATGTCCTCGAGGAGAACCTGTCCGCGGCGATGCCCGGTCAACACGGTGGCGAGGTCGCTACAGATGAGCTCAGTGATGGAGGTCGCCAACAGCGCGTCGACGAGATCGGGATCGAGGTTTTCAAGAACGTTCTCGGTCAGGTAGGCGCTGATGGCGTGATGTCTGCCGGTGAGATGCCCCACCAATGCGGTCGGGTCGTCGTGGCCTCGCAACGACAGTGAGGCCAACTGCAGTCCTGCGGCCCATCCATCGGTGCACTGGTGGAGCCCGGCGATATCGCCGGGTGAGAGGGGGAGACCACCGATGTCGACCAGCAGGTCTCGCGCCTCCGTCGGATCGAAACGCAATGCTGCGGAATCGATTTCGATCACTTCTTCGCGGACTCGGAGAGTGCTCATAGGAAAGTGCATCTGGGAGCGGCTCGTGACGAGGATCTGCAGATGGTGGCACCCGTGGTCGATGAGGAAACTCAGCACCGCTAACGATCCGCTGTCAGTGATGCGGTGAGCGTCGTCGATGACAACTACCACCCGATCGCCGCTTTCGTGGATGGTGTCGATCAGCGTGGTGGACACGTAGCGTTCGGCGCTACGTCCGTGCTCCTCGAGAGCGGCCGCCAGATCTGCAGTGAGTCCTGGGTGTGTGCGATGGATCGCCTCGAGGATGTGACCGAGGAACCACGTAGCGTTGTTGTCGTCGCGATCCGCGTTGAGCCACGCCACGACGACGTTTTGCTGGCGAAGTTGTTCGGCCCACTGGGCTGCGAGGGTACTTTTGCCGAACCCTGCCGGAGCATGTATCACGATCAATCGAGGTCTGCGGTCGGACTGCAGAGCTTCAAGCAACCGAGGCCGCGGAATCACAGTCCTTGTCTGTAGGGCGGGGCGGAACTTCGTAGCGGCGGCAGGTGGTGTCGATAGTCGGGACAGCGACGGCCTGGGGTGCGAAGCGTTCGGCGACTCAGCAAGGAAGGTGTCGAATCGACGTGCCTGCCTGGGGTCGGTTGTCGGCGGGGCTCGGAGGACCATGTCGTCGACCAAGAGGCCGTGATTGCGCTGAATAGTGCGCATCCGGTCGCCGAACTCTTCGGCTGAATGAGGCCTAGCCACGGGATTGCGAGCCATGCTGGCTTCGATTGCCGCGCACAGATCGTTCGGTATGCCGTCGGAGCGCAGGTCCGGGATCGGTTCGGCAGCTATGCGGAGGAACTGGGCAACCACTCCTTCTCCCGTGCGTCGTTCGAATGCGGCATGACCCGTGATCGCGCAGAACAATGTCGCGCCGAGACCGTAGATGTCCGATGCCACCGACGCGGCCCCTTCTTGTAGGACCTCGGGCGCGGTGAACGCAGGGGATCCGAGTACGACATCGGCGCTTGTTTGGAATCCGCCCTCAATGCGTGCGATGCCGAAGTCGGTGAGCTGAGGCTCGTCGTAGTCAGTCAGCAGAATGTTCGCAGGTTTGACATCGCGGTGCAGAATGCCTGTGCGATGGATGGTCTCAAGGGCACCTGACAGTTTCACCATAATATGTAGCGCGTCGGCGAGGGGCAGTGGGCCATTGTCGCGGATCCTTCGCTCGAGCGAGCCTTCGGAGTGATATGGCATGACGATGAAAGGATGATTGGCGGTGGTGGTGCCGACCTGTAGCACCTGCACGATATTGGGATGACCGGACATCCTGCCCATGGCCTGCTGCTCACGGAGGAAACGTTCGAGGTTGTCAGGGTCGGCGTCGTCGGTGCCGGTGAGGACCTTGACCGCAACGACACGATCGAGGGCGGCTTCTCGGCACCGATATACCACGCCGAACCCGCCACGGCCGACGATGCGCGGCTCGGCAAACCCTTTTGCCTCCAGCTCCGCTTTGGTGACGGGTGACTGGGCACGCTGTGTAGCAACGGGCTCTTGGTCGGACATTGTGCACCGACAGCCCTGTTCAACCGGTCCGGATTGAGATCGGTCGCGAGCGAATCCGAACGACCGAGTCGCGATCGCGCTGCCTTGCCATTCGATCACCTCCAAAACCGAGCATGAACTCCTCGGCCTGCCGGTTCATGATATCTGTCAGCGCAGGGTCACGGTAGCTATCACTGCGTGTAGCCGGATGGTGCGACCCGCACCTTCGAAGCCAACTTAGTCGGGATCGGAGGTTGTCGGGTTGATCTCCAGTGCCCGTTGCGCGGGCAGGTTCAATCAGTCACGAGGCAACCGCATGGGCATGTGGCTGCCGACCAGCGAATGCCAAGGGCGCCACGAGTCCTAGCCACGGATCCGAATTCGCGAAGGCTCTTGCAGTGGCAGTAGCCACATCTTCCATGTATTGAGGCTGAACGTGGGCGATCAACTCGTGCTTGCTTGCAACTCGTGCTTGCTTGCAGATCGTCGGTCAACGGTCACGACGCCGACACCAGCCAGCCTGGCGACATCGTCGAGGGCGATCGCCCCCCGCGCTGAGTAGCCGACGCGCAGCGGCAGCCATCCGGTCCTGGTTCCGCGCCGCGTCGGCGCACAGTCGCCGACGCTCTACCTCAGGCGTACTGTTCAGTGGTCGGCCTCCTGTTATTGCGAATCCCTCGCCCTTCGTGCGCCGCTGCTTGCTCATACCGGCCGTAGTCCTTGGCTTTGGCTATGGCTATGACATGCAATGGTCCCCTCTGGCATGCTTCGCCTGCCGTACACCCCCGTGATAACTCGATGCCGTGGCCACCACTGCCTGCGTGATCCATCCAGCGGAACCCGCGTCATGACGGGTGTCACAGTGATGGCGCAAACTCCAGTACACGGGAGCTGCGATTGGCCATCCGAGGCAAGGTGGCCTGCCTTGATACGTAGGCCGGTGCGGGCCGGTCCAGCAAAGGACAGGGAGCTAGACATGGATTTCGGACTCGTCATGATGAACTACGCGGGTTGTTGGGACGATGCAGGCTTCGCCGAGGAGCACGGCTTTGCCACCGCTGGTTTCACCGATAGCCCTCTACTTTGTGGCGATCCGTTGGTGTCGATGGCACTCACTGCGCAGCGCACGTCGAAGCTGCGCATCGGGACGCTCCTGAACGTTCCAGGGATGCGCACTGCACCCGTCACGGCCTCGGCGATGTCGATGGTCAATCAGATTGCGCCGGGACGAGTGTTCTTTGGGACAGGGACCGGGTATACCGGGCGGCTGACCTACGGTCTCCCCCCTGTGGCATTGGAGAAAACATGCCGCAATTTGAGCGACGTGCGGGACCTCATGGCTGGGCGCGACGTGACATATCAGGATGGCGGCCGCGAGGTCGTAGTACGTGCAGTGAACTCGGAGCTCGTAGAGAACAACGTCACGCATCCGGTTCCCTGCTACATGGCGGCCGATGGCCCTCGATCTTTGCAAGCTGTCGGTATGGTGGCCGACGGCTGGGTCGCGACGCTTGCCCTGGCAGGTGCGAGAGCGATGGGAAATGCACCCGAGGTGTTCGCTCAGTCCTTCCAAACGGTCAAGGCAAGTGCTGTCGACTCGGGGCGGAGCCTCGAGGACGCCTACACGATGTGGGCCACCGCGATATGCATCCTTGAGCCTGGCGAACCCGCCAATTCGCCGCGTGCGCTCGCGCAGGTGGGACCGTATTCGATCTTCGCGTTCCACACCTACGCCTGCAACCCGGCGATCGCCCCGTACCTCCCGCCCGAGGTGCAGGAGCGCATTGACATCTACGAGGAGAAGGTCTTGTCGCGCTTCGATGTTCCGCGGAACCTGCTGTATCAGAGGGTCCACGAGGGACACCTGATGCATCTTCTGCCGGGTGAACAGCAAGTACTGACAGAGGAGATCATTCGGAACACGGCGCTCATAGGCACTGCAGAGGAGATCGCGGATCAGCTTCACCGAATGCAGAAGGCGGGGCTGCGGAACGTGTCCCTGTCTATCCCGCCGCGTCACACTCGGGAAGTGATCGTCGACATCGAGACGAAGCTGGCTCCGTTGCTCGACCGGACCTCTGCTCCGCTCTGACGCATCATCGAATCGGTCGGCGGGCGGCCCGATTCTCCGCGGCGGACGACAATCACCGCCCACTCTTACGTGGTCTAGCTCGTCTCCCGTCCAACGGAACGGATTTCTGGCAGATCGGATCGGGTCCTTGTTATCCATAGCGCAGCAGCTGATCGGTCCGTGTCCGGGCCATCAATAATCTGGAGGTTGTTTCTCTCATGCGTAGTGTCAAAACCGATGTCCTGGTCGTGGGGGCTGGGCCGGCCGGGCTGACCGCATCTGCGTTTCTTGCGAAGTACGGCGTCGACGCGATCACGTTGTCTCGCCATCCCGGCACTGCGCCCCAACCGCGTGCCACGATCATGAATCAGCGCACTGTAGAAGTGCTGAGAGATCTCGGCATCGAGCAAGAAATCGATCGAATCGGCGTCAGGCTCGCAGATCAGAGCCACTCCGTCTATGCGACAAGCTTCGTCGGTGCGGAGATCCTCCGTTACCGAGCCTACGGGGCCGCAGACCGGGCCACTGACTATCAGTTGGCGAGTCCGTCCGCCAACTACAACGTCGGACAGCACTATCTGGAGCCGCTGGTGCTGACGGCGGCTCGTCAACATGGAGCAGACGTTCGGTTCAACCATGAGCTTGTGTCACTGGTGCAGGCCGAGAACGACGTGGTCGCCCGGGTCCGTGAACGAGAATCCGGTGAGGAATATGAAGTCCGTGCGATGTATGTGGTCGGGGCGGACGGGGGCAGGTCGCGAGTAGCGGAGCAGGTCGGTGCGGAATTCGAGGGCGAAGCTTCGCTGCTGCACATGGTGAGTGCATGGTTGGAGGTCGACCTCACCGAGCACACCGCCTACCGGCCATGCCATATCTACACGCTGCTGCAGCCCGGCGGAGATTCTTGGGTCGGCTCAGGCAGTTTCCTCAATGTCCGGCCGTGGAACGAATGGGTACTCTCGCGTCAATATGACGGGAGTCTCGGTGACCCGGACCGTTCCGATGAAGCGGTGATTGCGGCGGCCCGCTCGTTGATCGGCGATCCCGATATTCCGGTGAAAGTCAAGGGGACCGGCCTGTGGCAGGTCAACAACATGGTTGCAAAGCAGTACGGATATGGACGGGTATTCCTGGTCGGAGACGCGGCGCATCGGCATCCTCCGGCCGGGGGATTGGGCAGCAATACATCCGTCCAGGATGCTTTCAACTTGGCATGGAAACTGGCATTCGTGCTTTCAGGCCGGGCTGGCATCGAACTGCTGGACAGCTATCACGATGAGCGCCAGCCCGTTGGCAAGCACATGGTCACCCGAACGATGGAGAACCTCGGCTACATGGCTGCCGTGGGCAAGACTTTGGGACTCGTGCAGGGACAATCGTCTGCTGAGGGATGGGCAGCGCTGAAGGAGATTTCATGCAACACTGAGGCTGGCGTCAAGCGCCGCGAGGACCTGGCTCAGGCAATCGAGCTGCAGCATTATCGGTCGAGCGCTCACGGTACCGATATTGGTCATCGCTACACGGAATCTTGCGGGATCGTGGACGACGGGACTCCATTCCCAGAGCCGTTGCGTGATCCCGAGTTGTTCTACCAGCCGACGACGCATCCAGGCGCCTACCTGCCACATGCGTGGCTCGAGCGCGATCGGGAGCGGATGTCGACCTTGGACCTTGCCGGTCATGGGCGGTTCAGTCTGATTATCGGGATCGGCGGTGAACAGTGGGTACAGGCTGCGCACAGCGTTGAGGAAGAACTGGGAATCGAGTTGCCGGTCTTCGCCGTGGGCTATCACTGTGAGTACGATGACGTGCTCGGTGACTGGGCGAAAGTCCGGGAGATCGACGATCATGGTGCACTCTTGATTCGGCCGGACAGGCACATTGCCTGGAGGTCGGCCACCTGTCCTGAAGCTCCCATCGACTCGCTTCTCGATGCTGTACGGCAAGCTCTCGCGCGCTCGATGGTGGGTGTGACCTAGCTTGAGTTTTAACCTTGGTCCCGGTCAGGCGGCCCCTGGTTGATCTTGAAAGAAGCCCTTGGGTGATGATTCTTCTTGCGACAGAAGGAAACTCACTCCAAGGGCTTCGGTGAATAGTGTGCACGACACTGGCGGCGCCAGCGTGTTCGGGGAACTGTCGGCGTTCCGGCAGGAGTTGTATCAGTGTGTGACCGCGCGCACGGATGCGGTGTTCGAGCTGGTCGACGCGGTGTTGTGCGCGGACGGGCCGGTGCGGTCGCCGCCGGAGTTGTCGCTGGTCGCCGAGCATCGCCGTGGCCACGGCAGCGTGTACGCGGCGCTAGATCGCGGCCGAATCGATGTGGAGCGGTTGCGGCGAGCGCTGGCCGCGGTCCCGCTGCCCAGGGCCGCGGACGGTCGGCTGGTGCTAGCGGTCGATATCACCTGCTGGCTGCGACCCGAAGCTCATACCTGTCCGCAACGGGTGCTGTGTCACACCTACGGGCGAGCCAAGAACACACATCAGATGATTCCGGGCTGGCCGTACTCGGTGGTTTGCGCGCTCGAGACCGGTCGCAGTTCCTGGACCGCGCCACTTGACGCGATCCGGTTGACGCCCGGCGATGACGCTGCCACAGCCACCGCGGCCCAGCTTCGCACCGTGATCGGCAACCTGATCGCTGCCGGGCAGTGGCAGCCCGGCGATCCCGACATCTGGATCGTCGCCGACGCCGGCTACGACGCGCCCCGGATGGCGTTCCTGCTCGCGGATCTGCCGGTGCAGCTGTTGGGCCGGATGCGGTCCGACCGCGTCCTGCGCCGCGCCGCGCCGCCATGGCTTCCCGGCACCATGGGACGTCCGCCGCGCCACGGCGGCGAGTTCGTGTTCGGCGACCCCGCTACCTGGGGTGAGCCGGCAACCGAGACCCTGACCGAGACCAGGCTTTACGGGCCCGCGCACGCACGGTCATGGGACCGGTTACATCCCCGGCTCACCCACCGATCGTCCTGGGTCACTGCGGCCGGGAAACTGCCCGTCATCGAGGGCACCGTGGTCCGCCTCGACGTCGCCCGGCTGCCCAGTGGTGCAACACCGAAACCGGTTTGGTTGTGGCATTCGGGCACTGGTCTGGACGCGGGCACGGTTGATCTGCTCTGGCAAGCATTCCTGCGCCGGTTCGACATCGAGCACACCTTCCGCATGTTCGAGCAAACCCTGGGCTGGACCGCACCGAAACCCCGCGATCCCGCCAGCGCGGACCGGTGGACCTGGTTGCTGATGGCCGCATACACCCAGCTGCGCCTGGCGCGCAGCCTCGCGCGAGATCAGCGGCGTCGGTGGGAGAAACCTGTTGCACCGCAACAGCTCACACCCGCGCGGGTCCGGCGGGTGTTTCGGCACCTCCGCCCGAACATTGCATGTCCAGCCAGCGCGCCGAAACCCTCACGACCAGGACCTGGCCGACCACCGGGCTGCCGCAACCAACGGCCCGCACCCCGCCATGATGTCCACATCAAGACCGATGGCAACATTCGCGCACCAACCCCGGCCGGGCCGCGACCACGCCGCCAGGGTTAAAACTCAAGGCGCTGTCCTGGAAGTCACCGGAGCCACAGGAATCGCTACGATGGTGAGTTCGGGGCCTGGTAGTAGGCGGCGCGTTTGGCGTAGCGAGCGGCCAGGTCCCGGAATTGCTTGCTCCGGTCGAATCATCGCTCGACAAGTTCTGCTGCGTGTAGGCATCGGCGTCGAACGCTGGTGGCCGCCGCCGCGTGAGCCGTTGGTTGCGCGGTGGGCGATCTGGTCGGCTGTTTGGGGCTGATCATCTGAACCCGCCGCCTATGCAGCGCGTGGAGGGTCGAGGGACGCGATTGTGCTTTGTCCGCGATCACCAGGTCGGGCTGGATCCGTGACTGCTCCAGACCCGGGCGGCCACCTGAATACCGTCTAGTAAGGCAGCAGTTTTGGGTCGTCACCGGCTTGACTGGTGTGAGCACTACGCGCATCGGCAGGTCCCGTCTGCGCGCCGAGCGGGTGACCCACGCCTTCACTACCATGTCCGCAGCTATCGGGTGTGGTTCGCCCACATCACCTTGTCCATGCTCGGACTCGCCTGGCTATCGGCATCGAAAGCAGTTGCCGCAAAGGGGGGAATCGCCGAGGTCGGTGAAGACATGATCGCTCTCGCGCTACCGGAGATCCGACGCATGCTCGTCCCCCCGGTCCTGCCCGCCACCACGACCCCGACCACGTCTGGGCCCGGTCACGATGGCCGCCGCCGACGACAACACCAAGCACGCCTATCTCCCTCTCGGCGGACTGGCCGTTGAGGGCTGGCGCCGCTACGACCGGCTCCGCGGCGCCGCGATGCGAACCTGTTCGGGCAGTATCGAACAGGTCGAACATCTCGAACACGAGATCACGCAGACTTTGCAATCCGCACATCGAGATCACCATCGACGGAAACCTGGTGGGCGCACTCGAACTCCGCATCGCACTACTGCTCCAGCCGATCACCGCCACCGTGCGCAGCGCGCAACTAGTCGCGATCGGGCGGGCGACTGCACCCTCACCGCGACGGTCTCGACGACGGAGCTAGGAAAAATCCTGGAACGCGAACACCCTACGCGTGGCGACCCTGGTGGACCTCCGCCGACCGAAACAACTGCTTTCCATCGGCCCGAGACGCTCACAGTCCGAATGAGCTTCTCACCACGCCGCTGACACCAGCGGCGAGATTCGGCCCGGACTCGGCCTTGCGCGCATTCTAGTTCCGCCAGCACCACTCAAAAGGTTCCAATAATGCTCATTACCAGCATGTTTCACATGCTGCTAGTACCCTGTAATTCCCTAGATTTCGTATCGCTTCCTACGGCACGCGTCGGCCAACCCACGACAGCCTGACATCAGGCCTCGGTGAACGCGATGCTCCTGACGTCAGCGGAAGATCGCCAGCGCCCATATCTTCAGCACGCCGTTGTTCTCGTCCCAAGCCTCGACCTTGCCGAGCACCCGGGCCGGGAACGACCCCTTGCCCTCCGGCAGCTCTTCGGGCGCGCGCAGCCACGAACGGGTGATCTTGACCCGCACGTGCGCGTCGCCGCCCGCCGGATACGGTGCGCGTAGGCGCAGAAAGGTCCGATCCGACCCGTCCTCGTCGTATTCCTGGAACTGCCCGCCAATCGACAAGAACATTCTGCTGCCGCTGAGTCGTGCCCCTTCCGCGCCGGCATCGAGGAGAGTGCGGTGCGCGAGAGCGTCGCCCCTGTGTAGATCCACGTACACGATCGCATCCGCGTTCTCGAGCCGCTGAACGACCTCACGGATCGCCGTGATCGGCTTCTTCTCGAAATCGAACGTCACCTTCTTGTCGCCCGACTTACCCGCGCGCCCAACGATAGTCACAGGGCCGTGCCTGATCTCGCCGTTGGCTTCCGCGGAGACCCGCGTATACTGCTCCACTGTCTGCTTCAGCGCCACGGTGTCGTTGGACTCAAGCAGATCCATGATCACTTTCTCGTTCAGATACATGAGGATCTCGTGGCCGGCGTCGCCGAACAGATAGTCGGGAACACGGCGGATTCTGTACGCGTACAGCCCTGCCGCGACGGCCACGAGAACGCCACCGATGAGAATCAGAACCCAGAACCACGGGTTATCGACAGCCACGAATCTCCTTGAATGCTTCCGACAGTGACGTCGCGGTCGCATCGACCATGCGACCGCCGGTGGCTCGCGCCACGCGGTCCAATTCGTCGGGAGCAGCCGAACTCACCCGGACGGTATAGGTGTGCACGGCCTGGACCTCGGGTGCGCGCTCTCGATACTCGCGCAGAAAATCCTCCACGCCGATACCGGTGTTGCTCTCGCCGTCGGTCATCAGCACAATCGTTACCGGCTGCTCGGCGTGTTCGCGGGTGACAGCGGTGGCTTTCTCGTACGCGGCATCCAGCGCCGACCACACACCTGTGGTCTCGTCGAAACCGTCCGTGGCCAGGTAGTTGCGGATGGCATCGAGATCCGGCGGCCCGGTGACGACGAAATCCCGCTCATCCAGGACGCGACCGCCGAAACGCATGATGGTGAACGTCTCGCCCCGATAGAAGCGCACGAACTTGCCCACCGTCGACGGGTCGTCGCCGCCGAATCCCGCGAACGTGGCACGCAACGCGGCTATTCGCGATCCACGCATCGACGCCGAGAAGTCGAGCACAAATATCACGTGCGACGGATTGTGCGCCTGTGGCTTGGAATATTCGGCTACGAGCCGATCGATGGTTTCCTTCCGCTCGGGAAAGTACAGCGTGTTCGTGCCGAAATCCGGAAACCGGGAATCGCGGTGCACCCGACTGTTCAACGGACGACGCGATGTCCGTTCCATGATCTCCCGCTGCACGCGCTCGGACTCGAACCATTCCACGACCGTCTCGTAGATATCTCGCTTACCGGGGTCGAGCAACATCATCGGATAGTCGGCGAGGACGATGCCGTCGCGGGGATATAGAATCTCCAGCGGCTCACGCAAAGTCCCACTCGCGTTCATCGACAGCAATACCGATTCATAGTCGATCACCGCGTCCGCCGCGTCCTGATCGGCCTTGTATGCCTCGGCGAGCGCGCGCGAGGTGTCAGCGGTGAGGGTGCGCCCGCTGAAGAACCCGCGCAGCCGGTCACACGTGATGTCCTGTTCCCGCAGAGCACCGCCGGTTCCGGCCGCCGCCGTCGCGACGCCGACCAGTGCGGACAGCCCGCTCGCCGCGTGCCGCGGGTCCGCCATCCCGAACCTCAGCATTCCCGCGGCCGCCCGGTCGGCCAGATCCGCCCAAGAAAGCTGCCGATCCCCGGCCGAACTCCGCAGGGACTCCGCGATTCTCGGTTTGACCCCAATCGCCAACGGCGAGAACATGAACCGACGGGTCAGCGGCACCTTCCCACCATACCCGCGTTGCTTCGATGTCAACTCGAAATAGCGATCCGTCGACAACCAGGCGACGTCGTGCTGGTATCTGCCCGGTTCCAGCGCCTGGGTCGCATCGATCGTCCCCCGGTGATCCAGCACCAGCTCGATGCCGGTATCGCGGCGCAACTCCTCCAGCAGCGGTCGCATATCCGTGAGTTCGGAAGAGGCCAGCACCCGCAAGGTAGCGCGCGGCGATGACTCGGACTCGCACGCGGTGACCAGCCCGAGGACGACGCACAGCACGGCGCTGATGACCACGCTCACACCGGGCCGCCTCACTGCGAGCAGCCGCCTACCGCGACGACGAACTTCTCGAACACATCGAACGGGGGCAGACTCACGTGTGTGCTGTCGGCGGAAGCAGGCGCTTGGAGCCCACGGCTGACGAGCAGATCGTTCAACTCTGCGCTGGCGATGTCATTGGAGCTGTCGAGCATTCGGAAACCTAGTTTCACTGCCCTTGTGCGCAATTTCGGATCACTGTGCAGCAACTGCGCCAGCTTCCGCCCCGTGTCGTTGAGTGCGAGGAGTCGAGGCTGGGTCTCGAAATGGACTCTGGGATAAAGAAGTACCCGCTCCTCGTCCGGTTTCCCGTCAGGTCGGTTCAATTGGTAGGCGAGATACTGGTGTTCATAGATTGCCACGACCGGCGCGATCGCCTTCCCTTCGGGGGACAGGTAATACGGCATCCGGTTGCCTATGGGTGCGCCCTGTGCCGCGTAGATCGGCTTTACACCCTCGGCGAACTCGACCACCTGGCTCTCGTTCTTGGGGGCCGTGAACTCCTGGCCGTACTTCGCGTAGGCGACTACCGCCACATAGGTACCTCCGGAGTTGGACACGCACACGTCAGAGGTGTGGGCGACCACCACATTGCCACTCCCCGACCCATAGCGGCCGATACCGATCGAGTCCCAGCTCTTACCCTGCTCCGCGAGGGCAACGAACTTGCCGATATCGATCTTGTAGTAGAGCGGGTCGAACCTGCCGCGGCTCACCGGCTCAGCGACGCCCGCGTCGCTCAATGCTTGCGCGAACGGCCGGAACGTAGCAAGCACGATCGGGCTGCTGAACAGCACATACTCTTGGACGTACTTGTTGCTCTGCTGCCTGTTGCGTGTGATCAGATCGGCGGCGGGTTGGCCGGACGGGAAGACGAAGTCGTAGTCGTCGATGTCGTGCACAGCCACCTCACGTGAGCCGCTGCTGTCCACTCGTACGTCGAAATTATTGTGCGCCAGGATCTTCTGAACTTCGGAGTCGCGAAAGAAATCGACCTTCGACCCCATCTTGCCCCGCACGACGACCGGTTCCGGGTCCGGGCGAACCACGAACGGCGTCAGAGCAATGACCAGCAGCCCGACCACGGCCACCACGCGAATCGTGAGGAGAGCGGGACGAACTGGAGACGGCTTGATCCTCACAAGCGGCTCGACGGCCACACTTCCCCCTCTGGCGATCCACCAACCGGTGCTCGATCGATAGAGACTGTACGCCCACGGGGAGGCAGATCGGAATGGCTGCGAAGCGATGCCATATGGTTCCGAGCAGGAGTACGCCTCGACTTTCCTTCTTGTTCACCAACTTCCAGCCCCGGTCACCCGTGGCGTTGGGAATCTGGGCGCATCCATGCCGAGTCCGAGAGCACCTGCGGGGTGCCGCGGATCACCGATGGGCTGCGCGAGCGCGGGCGCACGGTCAACTACAACACGGTGGCGAAGACCATGGCCGAGATCGGCATCGTGGGCATCAGCCCGCGCACGTTCGAAGACCCGGACGACGGTGGTCGATCCGGGCGCGTCCTTCCCGCCGGACTGGCATGCACGACTCGTCAGCGGGCCACTGATCTGACAGCGGCTGTCGGGCTGTCGGGACCTTCACCAACCCCGTGAGCAGCTTCACCGGGCGACTTGTCGAGGTGCTGTCACTGTCGTTCAGCCCGGACGGCCCTGTTCTCGCGGTACGGGGGCGAGATGGGGTTGTACGGCTTGTGGGACCCCTCAGCCGCCAACAGATCGGCACAATCGGCCCGATCCACGGGCTCAACGAGGTCATGTTCACTCCGGACGGCGCACTCGCCACGGGCACAGGTTCGCTCCTCGATGGAACCGTGGCCTGGTAGGACCTCAAAGCGGGAACACAAGTCGGCTCGCTTTCCGAGCCATGTGGTGGAGTAGTTGCCGCAGCTATCAGCCCGGACGGTGCATTGCTCGTCGTCAGTAACCACGACGCGATGCAGTTGTGGGACGCGCGCTCCTATGAATACGCCGGCCCGCTGACCGGCCCCACGAATGATGTTGGTGCGGTGGCGTTCAGCCCCGATAGCACCGTCCTCGCGACTACCAGCGATCGCTCTATTCGACTGTGGAACCCCCGAACTCGCCATCCGGTCGCCGACCCGGGCACCAGGCATACCAGCCCCCTCATGCTGGCCGGACACACTGACATCATCTATACGGCCGCCTTCAGCCCCGACAGCACTGTGCTGGCCACAGGCGGAAAGGACCACACGGCCAGGCTGTGGAGCATCGAACAACGCAGGTAAGAGGGTTTGCGGAAGCAGATCATCGAGTAGGCCAGGCTCGTACTCGGTAGGTGTGGTGCGGCGCTCGTACCGAGTCTAAACAGCGTTGACGATGTGCAGCCATGCAAAGTCGCGCTCGGCCGACTATCTAGTCTCCCACTCCTGTGGCGCGGCTGAGAGGGCCTCGGCACTATGAGTGAACAGGGTAATGCGTGGAAACGCCCATAACCTGCTCGACCCGTGGCCGGACTGATCGGCGCGACCACGCGGCGATGCGACTGAGCCACCGCGCAGCCTGGACCCGATCAGTGGTAGGAGCATTGATTGGCAATGCCTGCGTCTCCGCGCGCGACCAGAACCTGTAGCTCAGGACTTGAGCGTCGGCCAAGAGAAGAGGCCGCCGCAGGGATCGCGGCGGCCAGGTCCGGAGGAAAAGAGGCAGAACTCGCCTGTGACGGATGATCAGTCGAGGTATCTTTCTGCAACGACCGATCCAGGTTTAGTGCGCAAGGAGATGTTGTCCGAGCGTGTCACAGTTTCTGAGCTCGTGAGCTGACAGGCACCACAATGGATCGGCAGCGCCGTCAGCGGTCGGCCTAGGTCTCGTTTTCGTAGACCGGAATGATGAACCCGCGCGCCAGTGTGTGTCGACGCAGATGTGCGCCGAGCGCGGCGGGTGTTGAGGTATTGGAGAGCTCCAGCTTCTCGACATCCACGGCGTGAACAACGAAGAAGTAGCGATGCTCACCGGTGCCGGGAGGTGGCGCGGCCCCGAGGTAGTGGCTGAATCCGGCGTCATTTGGTAGTACCACGGCGCCGACTGGAAGGCCAGCGCCGTCTGGTGGATCTCCTGCACCAGAGGCCAATTCGGTTACCGATGAAGGAATGTTGAATACTGCCCAGTGCCAGAATCCGCTCACGATAGGCGCATCCGGATCGTAGCAGGTCACTGCGAAGCTGAGGGTTTCGGTAGGGAAGCCATGCCACAACAGATGTGGTGAGCGGTCTTCCCCTCCGCCGCGCAGGATTCCGCTACGGAAAGGTTGTGCAAGTGTTTCGCCATCCTTGATATCGTTGCTGTGGATGGCGAATGTCGGCACCTGTGGCAGACGGCTGTAGGGATCGGGTCCTCGGGACATCGACACTCTTTCGGCTCGATGGGTGTGAGCGTTGACAGACGAACTCAACTCGGCGATGTGGCCGCAGCTGGTGTGGTGAATTGAACGAGCAGGCCCGCCAACTGCTTTCGGTAGGCGCCGGTGTTGCGGATCTTGATTTCTTCATATCCTCGGACGATGTCGGGCAGCTCCGCGATCTCGATTGCAGTGTTGTAATTCGCAAGTGTCAGATGCTGCTCGATCTCTTTGAGGACACCGATGTACTCGTCGATCAGTTCACGTTCCAGGCGCCGAACCTCGCCCGGGCCGAATGGGTTGAACCGCGTACCGCGCAGGTGGCGAGTGGCGTAAAGAACGTGGAAGGCCGGCTTGAACCAAGGGCCGAGTGTGATCTTTCGGTCGAGGCCCATAGCCCGGAAGATCGGCGGGTGGAGTTTCCACTTTGCGCGAACGCCGGGGCCGAACTCCTGTTCGAGGGCGACCTGTAGCTGGCCGTCGATATTGAGTCGCGCAACTTCGGCTTCGTCTTTGTAGGCCATCAGTTTGAACAGATTGTGTGCGACGGCGGTCGTGAGTGCCTCGGAATCCGGACCCACGACGACGGTCTCGAGTGCTCGAATGCGTTCTACGACATCGGCGTAGCGCTGCGCATATCGCGCATTCTGGTAGGCGATAAGTTCCGGCACGCGGACATTGAGGACACGGGCCAGCTCTGAATCGGGCAGGGCGTCGATGCTCATGAGCACAGCTTCGGCATGTTTCTGCTGACGGGTACCGCGCCGCACCGCGGCGGTGCGAGGTCGATTCACCCGTGCGACTTTGGCGAGTGCTTCAGGGGCACTGACCATCTGACGGCCACGACGGAACGCCTGGAGGTTGACTTCGGTAGCGACGCCGTTGAGGGTGATGGCGGTCTCGATCGACTCTGCGCTGAGAGGAAGTGCACCGGTCTGGAAAGCAACCCCGACAAGCAATATGTTCTCGCACTGGCTCGACCCGAACAACGACTCGGTGAGCGAGCGGGCGTCCACCATGTGCAAGGCGGCGGGGCGGATTTGCTCCGCGATGCGCTTCTCGAGCTCCGCTGGCTGAGGGAACTTCACACTCGTGTCGACCACCATCGACCCGGTCGGGACGATGGCGGAGGAGACAACGCCGACTGTGCGTACCGGATCCGCGGCCACGAGGTTGCTCTCCGCCGCGGCGACGAGGATGTCACAACCCAGATAGAGGTCGCAGTCGACACTGGCCAGTTTGTTGGTTCGGACTTGATCTTTTGAGGTGAACCGGAGGTCCGATACGACGGGGCCGCCCTTCTGTGCGACGCCCGTTTGGTCCAGGCCTCGCACAGTCCAGCCGTCGAGGCTTGCCGCGGTCGCCAGCACCTGTGCGAGCGTGACGACGCCGGTGCCGCCGATACCGGTGATCCGCATACTGAAGTCCGCACGTTGAATCACCTCCGACGGTGCGGCAATATCATCGGGGCCGAGTTGTTCGATCTTCTTCCTCGCGCGACCTCCTGGGACGACTTCGAGGAATGAAGGGCAGTCACCCGTCACGCAGGTGTAATCCTTGTTGCACGAGGATTGGTTGATCGCTGTCTTGCGTCCGAACTCGGTATCCACGGGCTCGACTGACAGGCAATTCGACTTCTCGCCGCAGTCGCCACAGCCTTCGCAGACCCGTTCGTTGATGGCGATGCGTTTTACCGGATCGTCCAACTTTCCGCGCTTTCGTTTGCGGCGTTTCTCCGCCGCGCACTCCTGGTCGTGGAGTAGGACCGTCACACCCTGAATACCTGCGAGGTCTTCTTCCACCTGAAGCAGGCGGGAACGGTCTAGAACCTGGACGCCCTTGGGCAGCTTTATTCCTCGGTAGCGGCGAGTATCTTCTGTGGTGACTACGACCTTCCGGACTCCCTCGTTCAGCAGCAGGCGGACGATGCCGGGGACCGTCATAGCGCCAACTGGTTCCTGGCCGCCGGTCATGGCGACAGCAGAATTGTAAAGGAGCTTGTAGGTGATGTTGACGCCTGCGGCGACTGCTGCGCGGATGGCAAGCGATCCCGAGTGCATAAAGGTGCCGTCGCCGATGTCTTGAAAGAGATGGGGGACCTTGGTGAACGGTGACATCCCGATCCACTGCGCTCCTTCGCCGCCCATTTGAGTCACTCCGACGATGTTGCCGACCTGCTTTTCGTCCATAACCATGACCAGGCCGTGGCACCCGATGCCAGCACCGACGAGCGCGCCGTCGGGTACCTTGGTCGAGACATTGTGGGGGCATCCGGAGCAGAAGTAAGGTGTACGAGCCAGCGACGGTGACGTGGTATTGGCTGTGAGTAGTGGCAGTTGGATTCTGGTGCGTTCGCCAGCGTAATGCAACGGCTCGCCGTCGTGTCCATGCAGCCGCGGCGCGAGAAGGCGGGCGAAAAGGTCCGGCGATCCCTCGCCGTTGGCCGGCATCAGTACGGTACCGTTCTCGTCGTGTTTGCCCACGATGCGAGGTTGGTTCGGCGCCCCGTACAGGGCGTCCTTGACGAACATCTCGATGAATTCCCGCTTCTCTTCGAGCACGATGATCTCGCGCAACCCATGAGCGAACTCACGGATCAGTTCGGGGTCCATCGGGTATGGTGCGCCGACTTTTAGCAGCCGGATTCCTGCAGCCGCAATAGCGTCACCGTCCAAGCCCATACGATGGAGCGCTTCGATCAGATCAACGTAGGACTTTCCTGGCGCGACAATTCCGACTTCAGCGTTCGGTGCGTTATTGGTGACTCTGTTCAGCTTGTTCAGAGTGATGTAGCGACGTGCCGCGTCGAGTCGCGCATTCCATTGCGTGCGTTCGAGTTCCTGAAGCTGTGCTCCGATCAGCATGGCATTCGGGCGGTGCACAATGACTCGGCCGTTGTCCACGATGGAGACTACTCGCGGTTGCACTCGATCGTGGGACAGGTCGACGGTTGCTGACCCATCGGCGACCTGAGTAACGATCTTCATTCCTGCCCACAGTCCGCTGCATCGCGACATTGCGATTGCGTGTATGCCGAAGTCGAGGACTTCCTGAACATCGCCGGGGAACAAGAAGGGGATACCCAGGTCGAAAAGGGCCCCTTCCGAAGCGCACGGCAAGGTAGAGGACTTAGCGGCGGGGTCGTCACCGGCAAGAACGACCGCACCCCCGGTCGGAGGCACCCCGATGAGGTTGGCATGCCGGAACGCGTCTGTGGCTCGATCGACTCCGGGCGCCTTTCCATACCAGATTCCTGTGACCCCGTCGTATCGCTGCTGGCCGACTTGGTCGATGAGCTGGGTGCCCATGACGGAGGTGGCGGCCAGTTCTTCGTTTACGCCTGGACGGAAGACGACTTTGTGCTCATCGAGCAATTTGTGCGCGCGTTCCAATTCCATGTCATAGGTCCCAAGCGGTGATCCTTGATAGCCTGAGATGAATGTTGCGATGTTGTGGCCGGCGCGGGTGTCTCGTCGTCGTTGCTCCAAAGGCAATCGCACAAGTGCTTGAATCCCGGTCATGAAGCCATGTCCGTCGGATAGCAAGTACTTGTCGTCGAGCGATGGCTGTTTCGTGGACAAGATGGGGATACCGCCTTCGTTACAACGGGCTGCAGATTGGCAAATTGGGTGGGGAACACTGTTGAGATGAGGACCTCAGACACCCCGCTGTTCTTGTGTTGGCAACGCCGCCGCCCTGGGCCGACCGCCAGCCGGACCAGGGCGAAACACATCGTTGGTTGCGACGCGGCTGGTGAGATCGGGTAAAACTCACTCAGTGAGCAACAAGACCCGCAACGGCGAGCCTGTACCCTTCCCGAGTTTCAGGGGCAGCGCCACGAACACTCCTGTAGCTGGTACGTCCGCCAGATTTGTCAGGCCCTCGACGATGAGGATCCCGTTCGGCAGGAACCACCGAGTATGCCCAGGGCTGCCGGTGATCTGTCCATCCCGGAAGGAGAAATCACACGCCGAGGTATCACAGGCCACCACGGAGATGCCCGCAGTCGCGAGATATTCGCAAGCATCGTCTGTGAGGCCCGGTTCGTTGAGCCCCCACCAGGTTTCGTCTTTGCCGGCTTCGCCACCGGGCAGGTAGCGGTCCCAGCCGAAGTCGACGATGGCGACGTCGCCGGGAGCGAGTGAGAAGCCGCCGCGCGTTGCCGCCGCGATCAATTGATCGCGGTTCACCGGTTCGCCCGGTTGCGGGTCCTCCGGAGTCAGATCGAATTTCTTGAATTGACGAAAGAACAGGGCGTCGATCGGAAGTTCATCGACGCACTTTCCTCCGGAGACGAAGTGGCATGGCGCGTCGACATGGGAACCCGAATGCTCAGGCAGCGTCCACGAATTCGCGGCTACGCTGATCTCGACGTCAGGTCCGCGCGCGGCGAGTTGCTCCACCTGGATGTGCGGCATGGGGAAGAAGAGAGGAAGGTCCGGGCTGTAGACCGGGGACACGTCGTGGTACTGGAACTGCCGGACGGCCGCGACGATCTCGGTGAGGGTTAGTGTTGATTCACTTGCTGTGGCCATGGTTTGCTCCCGTCTCCCGAACGCCGTTGTTTCGGGGCAACTCGAACGCTAGGTTGTGGTTTCGAACTGATGTGAGTTATGGGTCCCGCCTGGTGGAACCGAGTCTGAAGATCGCTATGGACCGCCAACGGATCCGCGGATCCCGCACGATCGGTCAGCCTTCGCGGGCGGTTGCGATGTCCGAGGTCGTGGCTGACGTGACAAGGTCCGGCTGGTCCAGCGCAAGAGCTTGTCGGACTGCGGTCCGAAGAGTCTTGTCGGGGTTGGTGTCGCGGGTGTGAGCTCGCCAGGCGATGTGTCGATCCGGTCGGATCAAGAGCGCGCCGCCGTCGTCGGTTTCCCTGAGGCCAGCCCATTCGCCGACAACATCATCGTATTCGCACCGGGGACCGATAGCGAATACTGGGAGTTCGATTCCGAGCTCCATGCTGATCTTCTCGGCTGCACCGGCCCACGGTTCTCCGCCAATTCCGACGATGAGGCAGTATCTGCCGTGACCAGCCAAGTCTAGTGTCGAAACCTTGCGACGTTGATGTTCGACCCATGCGTGGGGAAGATACGCGCCGGGATGAGTTGTCGGGTGATAGTAGAGTTGCGGGTCGCGAGTAGGTACGGGGAATGGTGTGCCGTCGCCGACAATCGCACACGATGTATACCGCTGACCGAGCTCAACTCCATTGGCATTGGATCGGTAGTTTTGCAGGGCGATGGCTTCCGCAAGCGCCTTTCGCCGCTCTGGCGCTCCCGCTGCGTCGGAAAACAGTTCGCGCAGCGAGGACCAAGCCTCCATCGGGGCTTGGTCCGGGCGTAGACCGAGGGCCGCGATCGCTGCTCCCTGATTCTTGAGGTTTTCGATCGCTCGGTCGACGATCTGTTTGCCGACCGGCCGTCGCTCTTGGCTGTAGCTGTCGAGGAGTCCCTCGCCGG
The DNA here is from genome assembly GCF_053608285.1 of Nocardia sp. NPDC055053. Taxonomy (NCBI): domain Bacteria; kingdom Bacillati; phylum Actinomycetota; class Actinomycetes; order Mycobacteriales; family Nocardiaceae; genus Nocardia; species Nocardia sp. NPDC055053. Next base: position 35,854 of record NZ_JBSGVD010000019.1, read on the forward strand.
CCTGACCGGAGATGACGTTCGCAAGCTTCCAAGCCAGGTTGTAGGCATCTTGGATCGAGGTGTTGCTGCCTAGCCCGCCGGCCGGTGGATGGCGATGGGCCGCGTCACCAGCAAGAAATACTCGCCCGCGCCGGTAGTCGGTGGCCACGACGTTGTTGACCTGCCACTTGCTGACACCTTTCAGCCTGACCTCCGCACTGGGGTCTCCGATCAGCGTTCGAGCGTATTCTGTCACCGCAGCTTCGGAGGTATCCGGCTCGCCCAGAGACGGGTCGTACTCGCGCACGAGGATCCAGTCACTGAAAGGGCGGACACAGATGAAGGTGCCTGAGCCGACCCAGGAGTTGGCACCCGGCTGGAAAATCGAATAGATGACACCCGGTCGATGCGCGGCGTGCTTGGCGAGGTCGACCTCGATCCACATGTTCACCATGTGCTTGAGCGCGGCCTGGCCTTCGAACTCTATCCCCACGAGGTCGGCCACTTTCGAACGCCCGCCGTCTGCGGCAATCACGTATCGAGCGTGGATGTTGTACTCCTCACCGGTCCCGCGGCAGCGTACTCGCGCGAGCACCTCATGCTCCGACTGCTCGATCGCGATCAGTTCGTGTCCGAACCTGACGTCGGCACCCCGCTCGACCGCTGCGGACAACAGGACTGGTTCCAGGACATGTTGTGGAGCATTGATGAGCTCGCAGGGGCTCGCTGCCGCATAGTCGGCAGCGCGTGGACCCGTGCCGTAGGATTGGTACCTGTAGATTTCCATCCCCGTGAAACTTGTTGCAACCACATTGTGGTTGAGGGTGCGCAGCGGAACACCGATCGCACGCACACGTTCTTCGATACCTAGGTCGCGGAAGACTTCGACAGTGCGCTGATTGGTGATGTGCGCGCGTGGTTGAGGCGCGACTCCGGGATGCCGAGCGATGGTAGTCGCGCGAACACCGTGATCGGCGAGCATGATGGATGCGGTGAGACCGGTTACCCCGGCTCCGACGACGAGGACGTCAGTGTCGATCGTGTGCATCAGTGTCCTCACTTGGGTCGCGTTTGTGGCGACGGATTTCGAATTGGGCGCTGCGGTCATCGATTCACCGGAGACCCGGTCGGTTCGAAGACTTGTTGTCAGAGTGCTCTATTTATCAACCATCAGCCATGCACTCCTAGGATTGGGTTCCGTTGGATGAACCCGGGACCGTGATCACGTTCAATCCTGCGATCACGGCCTGCCACAGGATCGCCTGCGCCGCAGCTGCGACTATCGGATCTGTGTCTCGGGGGAGATTACGTAGTTGGAGAATCCGCCGTTCCGTTCCTCCGCACTTGCTGCTGTGATCGCCTTGTTGATATCTTCGAGCCCGAACACCTCATGGTCGAAGACATTCAAGTTGACCGCGCCGGCGCCAGCCAGGTCGGCCATTTCCTTGCCCTCAGAAGTGGTGAACCAGAATGAACCCATATATGTCTGGTTGCTGGTCATCACGTGGGGAAGACTGATCGGCACCTCCTCGAGAACGCCTCCGACGTTCACGTGGGTGCCACCCCTGGCCAAGGCCGCGGCTGCCGCCGAAAACGATGCCGGAGAGCTGCCGGTCGGCAATGCATCGATCACGACATCGACACCCCGACCCTCGGTCAGCGAACCTGCCCAATCGGCAATCGATTCTGTGGCGTTGGTGGTCGAGTGCACCTGTATCCGCTCGGGAGCCAAGGCTTTGACCTTGTCGAGTCGCTCGGCATTCCGACCAACACCCAGAATGGTGGGCGCACCCAATGCTAGGGCGAACAATGCTGCTCCGAGCCCCAGCGTGCCAGAGATGCCATTGATCAGTACGGTTGTGCTCATATTGACATTTGCACGGCGGAGGGCGCTAAAGCTCGTTCCGAGATAGCCCCATCGGGCAGCTGTCTCGAAATCGACGTTGTCGGGCAGCTTGACCAAGCTGTAGTGCGGCGCAGTCATGAATTCGCAGTAGCCGCCATAAGGGTAGTCGGCAAGCATTTGCCCACCCCACGGTCCGGTTCCGAAGTAGCCGTTCAGCGCTGCGTAGTCGCACGAGCGAACGCGTCCCATCCGGCACTGCCTACAGCCACCACAGTAGCGAAGAGGATTGACGTAGACGCGATCGCCGACCTCGAACCCGCGAACGAGCGGCCCTGTTTCGACGATGACCCCTGCGGGATCGAGGCCATAGATTGCGGGAAGCTCGGGGGTTTGGACCATCGGAGGCGGGTTGAGCATGTTCACCGTGTTGGGTACCAAGCCGCATGCTTTGACCTGGACGATGACATCGTTCGGACGGGGTGATGGACGGTCGACCTCGTCGACAGAGAAGGGTTCACCGATGCGGTGATAGCGCGCGGCGCGCATGTGCTGGGGACACTGCGCGTCCGGCCGAGCAAAATCTGCCGTGAGGGTTGTGGCGTCGCCATTGTCGATCACAGTCCATCTCCTGTTCTGTTCCGTACCGAGGTTCCGACGCGTTGCTGCGGGCGCGATGGTCGATCTTCCGTACGGAGTACGGCTCGCGTGCAGCGGTTTGCCAACCGGGTTCGTCACGTGGGGTACGCGTTTCGACGGCTGGGATGCGTCCCTCGGTGCATTGTTGATAGCGGGCCGGGGGTGGGCTCTCCAGTTTCAAGTTCCATTGGGTGGACACTGACACCCGCACGCGCCCTGACTGTGGGACCTTGGCCTGATCGGTACTGATACTTCGCGTCGGTTCGCACAGTCAGTTCCACGGTGATAAGCGCGTCAGGATCTACGGCGTCGACCTAGACTTCGAGCTGGCAGGTACTCCGCGCATAGTGCTTGTTGTCTTCGCGAGCAGCCCGGAACTCCTGCCTGCACCCGCTGTCCGCGCTGGTCGGTGAGTGACCGGCGCTGGGGGTCGGTTCCGGTGGGCGGATCTTCGCGCTTTCTCCGATTCGGTGGTGCGGCAACACTGATCTGATGACGATCTACGAGAAAGTGCTGGAGCTCGACCGGGCCCGCCGTGCCGCAATGATCTCAGCAGACACCGATACTCTGGCATCGCTGTTGGCTGACGACCTGGTGCTCGTTCATACCTCCGCCCGCGTGGACACCAAAGAGACTCTCTTGACCGCCATACGCTCAGGTGTTGTGAACTATCGTTCGATCAAAATCAGCGACGATCGTTGGCGCAGACTGGGGGACACCGTTCTCCATACTGGTATCGCTGCCATTATCGCCGGCGTCGACGGCGCCCCTGTGACCCTGGCGAACCGATTCGTGATCGTTTGGCGCCACTCTGAGCAGGGATGGCAAATCATCCACTGGCAGTCCACGGGCGTACGCGAAGCGTTGTAGCTGGAATGGATGAAGCACACGGTTCCGGTGGGTGGGACCGGTGGCTTCACCTGTATTAGTCATCGGCACAAGCTGTCCGGGTCAACACAGCAACGAAGGTTGGTTGCTGTAGCAATGGGGAGCTGTGCTCGTATCAGCCCACACCGTCCGTTGAATCGCCGTCTTGGCGACGACGGCCGCTTGAGGAAGGGAAAGCATCGTTCAAATGTTTTTGAAAGTGTTGGTCGCCAATCGCGGCGAGATCGCCATTCGCGCCTTCCGCGCGGCATACGAACTCGGCATCGGGACGGTCGCGGTGTTCCCGCATGAGGACCGCAACTCCGTGCACCGGCTGAAGGCGGCCGAGTCGTATCAGATCGGCGAGGAAGGGCACCCGGTCCGGGCGTACTTGTCGATCGAGGCGATCATCGACGCGGCCAAGTCGGCGGGTGCCGACGCGATCTATCCCGGTTACGGGTTCCTGTCGGAGAACCCCGACCTCGCCGCCGCTTGTGAGCGTGAGGGGATCACCTTCATCGGTCCGTCGGCTTCGGTGCTCGAGATGGCCGGGAACAAGGCCACCGCCATCGCCGCCGCGAAGGCTGCCGGGCTTCCGGTGTTGAAGTCGAGTGAGCCCTCCGCCGATATCGATGCGCTGCTGGCGGCGTCGCAGGAGTTCGAGTACCCGATTTTCGTCAAGGCTGTGGCTGGTGGTGGTGGTCGCGGTATGCGCCGGGTCGCCGCGCCGGAGCAGTTGCGTGAGTCGATCGAGGCGGCGTCGCGGGAGGCGGAGTCGGCGTTCGGTGATCCGACGGTGTTCCTCGAGCAGGCGGTGGTGAACCCGCGCCACATCGAGGTGCAGATCCTGGCTGATCAGCACGGCAATGTGATGCACCTGTTCGAGCGGGACTGCTCGCTGCAGCGTCGTCATCAGAAGGTGATCGAGCTCGCGCCGGCCCCGAATCTGGATCCGGCACTGCGGGAACGGATTTGCGCGGACGCGGTGGCTTTCGCCCGGCAGATCGGGTACAGCAACGCGGGCACGGTGGAGTTCTTGCTCGATGAGCGTGGCAAGCATGTGTTCATCGAGATGAACCCGCGGATTCAGGTCGAGCACACGGTGACCGAGGAGATCACCGATGTCGATCTGGTGCAGTCGCAGCTGCGGATCGCCTCCGGCGAGACCCTCGCCGACCTCGGCCTGAGCCAGGACAAGGTGTCCATCCGCGGTGCCGCACTCCAGTGCCGTATCACCACCGAGGACCCGGCCAACGGCTTCCGTCCCGACACCGGCCGCATCACCGCCTACCGCACCCCCGGCGGCGCGGGCATCCGCCTCGACGGCGGCGCCACCGTCGGTGCCGAGATCGGGGCACACTTCGACTCACTGCTGGTCAAACTCACGTGCCGGGGCAAGGATTTCGATGCCGCCGTCGCGCGGGCGCAGCGGGCGGTCACCGAGTTCCGGATCAGGGGCCTGGCGACCAATATTCCCTTCCTGCAAGCCGTTCTGGACGATCCCGACTTCCGGGCGGGCCGGGTCGACACTTCGTTCATCGATGAACGCCCCGACCTGGTGAACCGGCGCGTGTCCGCCGACCGTGCCTCGAAGATCCTCGAATACCTGGCCGATGTCACGGTGAACCGGCCCAACGGTGAGCGCCCGACAACGGTGTACCCGCAGGACAAACTGCCCGTGGTGGATCTCGCGGTGCCGCCTGTCGCCGGTTCCCGGCAGCGTCTGCTCACGCTCGGCCCCGAAGGTTTCGCCCGCGCCCTGCGTGAGCAGAAGGCGCTCGCGGTCACCGACACCACCTTCCGTGACGCGCACCAGTCTTTGCTCGCGACGCGTGTGCGCACCAGCGGCTTGCTCGGTGTGGCCGGGCACGTCGCCCGGCTGACCCCCGAACTGCTCTCGATCGAGGCGTGGGGTGGCGCGACTTACGATGTGGCACTGCGCTTCCTGCACGAGGACCCGTGGGAGCGGCTGGCCGCCCTGCGCGAAGCCGTGCCCAACATCTGTCTCCAGATGCTGCTGCGTGGCCGCAACACCGTGGGTTACACGCCCTATCCGAAACAGGTCACGCGTGCTTTCGTTGCCGAGGCCGCCACGACCGGTATCGACATCTTCCGGATCTTCGACGCGCTCAACAATGTCGAGCAGATGCGTCCGGCGATCGACGCTGTCCGCGAAACCGGTACGGCGATCGCCGAAGTCGCGTTGAGCTACACCGGTGACCTGCTCGATCCCGACGAGTCGCTCTACACCCTCGACTACTACCTGAAGCTGGCCGAGCAGATCGTCGACGCGGGCGCGCACGTGCTCGCGATCAAGGACATGGCGGGCCTGCTGCGAGCTCCGTCCGCCGCGAAACTCGTGACGGCACTGCGCAGCAACTTCGACCTTCCCGTCCATGTCCACACCCACGACACACCAGGTGGTCAGCTCGCCACCTACCTGGCGGCGTGGCAGGCTGGTGCCGATGCCGTGGATGGCGCCAGCGCGGCGTTGGCCGGGACGACCAGTCAGCCGGCCTTGTCGGCCATTGTCGCGGCCGCCGCACACAGTGAATTCGATACCGGCCTGAACCTGCAGAACGTGTGCGATCTGGAGCCGTACTGGGAGGCACTGCGCAAGGTGTACGCGCCGTTCGAGTCGGGTCTGCCCGCGCCGACCGGGCGCGTGTACACCCACGAGATCCCGGGTGGTCAGCTGTCGAACCTGCGTCAGCAGGCCATCGCGCTCGGCCTGGGTGACCGGTTCGAGGAAGTCGAAGCAAAGTACGCCGCCGCCGACCGCCTGCTGGGCCGCCTGATCAAGGTGACCCCGTCTTCGAAGGTCGTCGGTGACCTGGCTCTGGCACTGGTCGGCACCGGTGTCGACATCGAGGCCTTCGCCGCCGATCCGGGCCGCTACGACATCCCCGACTCGGTGATCGGCTTCCTGCGCGGCGAACTGGGCGAGCCCGCCGGTGGCTGGCCCGAGCCGTTCCGCAGCAAAGCGCTGGCCGGACGCAACGAGCCCAAGCCGGAGACCCCGCTGACCACGGCCGACCAGGCCGGGCTCGACGGCACCTCGGCCGAGCGCCGCGACACCCTCAACCGCCTGTTGTTCCCCGGCCCGACCGCGGAGTTCCAGGCGCATCGGGAGAAATACGGCGATACCACCGGTCTGTCGGAGAACCAGTTCTTCTACGGTCTGCGCCGCGGCGAGGAACACCGGGTGCAGCTGGAGAAGGGCGTCACCCTGCTCATCGGCCTGGAGGCTATCTCCGAGCCGGACGAGAAGGGCATGCGCACGGTCATGTGCATCATGAACGGGCAGCTGCGCCCGATCGCGGTGCGCGACAGGTCCATCGCCTCGGAGGTACCGGCGGCAGAGAAGGCGGACAAGAACAACCCCGGCCACATCGCCGCACCCTTCGCCGGCGTCGTGACTTTGACTGTCGCCGAAGGTGATTCGGTCGAATCCGGCGCCGCGATCGGCACCATCGAAGCCATGAAGATGGAAGCGGCGATCACCGCGCCACGCGGCGGCATCGTCGGCCGGATCGCGACCGCCAAGGTGCAGCAGGTCGAGGGCGGCGATCTGCTGGTGGAACTGAGCAGCTGAATGAAGACTGTGGGCGCCGCGCGACTGTCTGCGGCGCCCACGGCTCAATCCGCAAGCTGTAGAGGAACTTCCGACACTCCACCCCAACACAGATCGAAGACAGTATCGACTGCTTCGGCCCTTGCGATGGGCCGCCCAGCTTGTAGCCAGTACCGTGCGGTGAACTGGCTTGCGCCAACCAGCCCGACAGCGAGAATTCGAGCCTGACGCGGTGTGACCCCTACGTCCTCGATGAGTAAGTCGTATACTGCACTCACGCACGCATTGGTGGTCTGGTTCAAACGCCATTCCACGGCAGGCTCGGTGATCACAGGGGATTCGAAGATGAGTCGGAAGGCGTGGCATTCATCGTCCACAAAATCAAAGTAGAACTGTACCGCGGCATGTATTCGGGCTCGGGTGTCGCCGCTCGAGCGCAATGCATTCAGCATCCCGGATATCAGCTCATCTAGGTAGCTCTGAAGGACTGCAAGGTATAAGTCGAGCTTGCCTGAAAAATGCTTGTATATGACGGGCTTGGTTATTCCTGCGCGTTGCGATATTTCGCGGATGCTGGTGTCGTGGTAGCCGCGAAGTGCAAATATCTCAGTCGCCACGGCGATGAGCTGGCTGCGACGACGGTGGGCAGGCATACGATCAGCGATGCGTTCGGGGTGGACTTTTTCGATCATTTAACCTCTTCATGCTCGGTTCCTCGGACCTGGCTTTTCATTTCGAATTTTGCGCGGAGTCGCGGCCAGGCTCGGTTTGAAGCAATAGCTTGACGCGGTGGAGCCGAGGACGTCGGTAGGGTTCTATTTACATGCAACTTGCGTTCGGTCAGTATTCATAAGTCCGTCCTGGCGGGTCATTGGAGATGGAGTACCGATTGTTGCGCATCTTGATCGCAGCCGATGGTCGACCAGTGGGGGTATATGCAATTAATTGGCGCACAGAATATTCGGGTTCTGCAATGGATCGGATGCGGCAGGGTCGCATAGCGAGGCCCGCGGCGGCTGTACGAATTCGCATGTGAGCGCAACCGTCGAGTCGGCTATTTGTCGGCGCTCCTCTGCGAGGGCTTCTCACGGTCGGGTTGCTATATGCCGGTCCGGTGCCACAGTTCTCAGGCCAGGCTAGCGCGCACGCCGATAGCCACATTCAACGATGGAAGTTGAGCTGGCTCATCGGCATACCGGGTTCGTAGTGATCCGATGCCTTCGATCTGGACTTCGAACACTGATCCATCGCGGAGGAACGTTGGTGGTGTACGGGCGAATCCCACCCCCGCGGGCGTGCCGGTGAAGAGGAGGTCACCCGGTTCGAGCGTCATGATGGTAGTCAGATACGAGATGAGCTCGGGGATGCCGAAGAACATGTTCTTGGTCTGATCGTTCTGAACAACCTGGCCGTCAAGAATTCCGGTGATCGTGAGGTTTGGACGTGCTCCGCCCAGTTGGGATGCTGGCACAACGACGGGTCCAATCGGGGTAAGGCCATCCCATGCTTTGCCTGGTACAACTTGTTGCGCGTGACGCTGGAAGTCGCGAACGGAACCATCGTTGGCCGCGGTGTAGCCGAAGAGGATGCTTTCCGCGTGTTCGGTCGGGACTCTGCGGCCACGACGGCCGACAACCGCGACGAGTTCGGCCTCGAAGTCGATCTGACTTGACTCCTGTGGCAGTGCGATCTCCGAGTATGGTCTGGTGAGGCAGTTGTCCCATTTCGGGAACAGCTCTGGATGGCCAGGATGTGGTCGTCCGGCTTCCCTGGCGTGCAAGCCGTAATTCAGCCCGACGCATATGATCTTGCGTGGTCGTCCAACCGGAGGCTCTAGGGCTTCATCCGGTACCTGGAGCAGCTTGCCGGCACGTACGGATTCATAATTTCCTGCCGCCGCTTCCAGCAACTCAGGCAGATCGGCGAAAGCTTGACCGTCGACCAGAGCGGTATGTGCTTCCGTGCAGCCATTGCGTCGGAGTACGACCACCGGCCGGTCGTAGTAAACTGTTCGGGCCAGTCCGAGGCCTGCGGACCAGTCCACAACCGATCCAGTTGACCAGCTCATCCTGGGTCCTTCCGTGCGCCCCTCTGGATGTCGGTCATGGTGTTCCCTTCTTCCGTGGATCCAACGCGCTGGGGCCCAGGGGTTTCGCCGGGCATCGCTGAGCTTGGAGCAGGCGGGGTCGCTGAGGCCAGTCGGCGGTTCCGCCCTCTGGGACCGGCGTGCCAGTTGTCATAGGAAAAGATCGGGTGCCAACTCGTCGTCGTTCGCAATTCGTCATGCCGAAGGCGTAGTCGGACAGGTCTAGTACGCCAGCCGTCCGCAGTACCTCTGCGTCGATGTAGCATTGCCGGTGCCGACGTCGAGCATGGGATCGCAGCGGCGCATAGTTACACCACCAACGCCCTGCAATGCGGTCGCGGACGCGTAGCTGACTACGAAGTCGATACCTCCGAAGCGATCGGCTGGCTGTGCGGCAGCTGTGGCTACGCTGTCCTCATCCCGGATATCGCCGAGGACCGGTAAGACATCGCCGCCGGTGAGTTCGATCGCCGCGGAGGCCGTGTACACGGTTCCAAGCGTTCGGTTCTCGCGATAAACGCGAGGTTGACGCCCTCGCAGGCGGCGCGAACCGCGATGGCCAGTCCGATTCCCCGGCTGCCGCCGACCTCAGTAGTGTTCGTCCCGCCACGGACTTCCTATCGCGAAGCTCTTTCTCAGAGTGTGGTAGAGGGCAAGTCCGGTGGCGCGGACCGGTATGCCGGTGGAGTGACCGAGAGATTGATGGGGCTCCGGCAGAGCGACACGGTGCTGCCGTCTGCGCGCGGAAGCTCGACAGTCGGCCGCAGGCCGAGCTTCTCGGCGAGGGCAAATGCTCCAGCGATATCGTTGACGACTCCGGCCGGGACGCGTGCTTCTGTCAGGTCAGCAGTCCACTCGAGGGCGGTTCGTGCTGCAAGTAGCCGCTCGAGCTCGGCGCGCAACGTCAGCCGGTTCTGAACACGCGAGGAATTGGTCGAGAACTGTGGCGCGGTCGCTAGTCCTGGTTCGCCCAGTACCTTGCACAGCGAGGCGAACTGGCGGTCGTTGCCGACGGCGAGGACCAACTCGCCGCCGGCACATGCGAGTAGTTCGTAGGGCGCAATGCTGGGGTGCTGGTTTCCCATCCTGGTGGGCACGACACCGCCAGAGGTGAAGGCGCTTGCTTGGTTTACCAGGCCAGCGAGCAATGACGACAGCAGGTCGATGTCGACGCGTTGTCCCTCGCCTGTCGCTGTCCGGTGATGCAAGGCGGCCAGAATACCTGTTGTTGCGAAGAGCCCAGCAAGTACATCTACGACCGCCACGCCAACTTTCTGAGGCTCTCCGTCGCGAGGCCCGGTGATACTCATGAGGCCGCCGAGAGCTTGAATCAGCAGGTCGTAGCCAGGCAATGTGGCGCCGGGCCCGCGCCCGAAACCGGTGATTGAGCAGTAGATCAGGCTCGGGTTCTCCGGCTGGAGCTGCTCATAGTCGAGGCCGAAGTCGGCCATGAGTCCGGGGCGGAAATTCTCGACCACGACGTCGGCCATCGCCGCCATTTCTCGTGCTCGCGAACGGTCGACCGGGTCGGTCAGATCCAGCACGATCGTCGTCTTGTTGCGGTTGACGGATTGGAAGTAGGTCGCCTGCCCTCGATCGTCATGTGGTGGTCTCCACGTGCGCGTGTCGTCGCCGGTGCCAGGTCGTTCGATCTTGGTGACGACCGCGCCGAGGTCGGCCAGCTGCATCGTCGCGAACGGGCCGGCGAGGATGCGGGAGAAGTCCAGGACACGAAGGTTGGCAAGAGGCGGAGTCATATGCGAGGATCCAATCATCGATTTTCGAAAATCGAATATTAGGCTAGGTGCCACAACCCCTCAGGTCAAGGAGATCCAGAAGCATGTCGACCACAGTGACCCCACTCGACTTTCTTGCCATCGACAGCGTCCTCACCGACGAAGAGCGGGATATTCGCGATACGGTTCGTGCCTTCGTGCGCGAGCGCATCCTGCCGGGGGTAGGGGACTGGTACGACGAAGGTCGTGTCCCTCGTGAATTGTTCAGCGAACTGGGCAAGCTCGGGGTGCTGGGTATGCACCTCGATGGCTACGGTTGCGCAGGAACCAGCGCGACTGCATACGGGCTGGCCTGCCTCGAGTTGGAGGCCGGCGACAGTGGCATCCGCAGCTTGGTTTCAGTGCAGGGCTCGCTGGCGATGTTCGCCATCCATCACTGGGGGTCGGAAGAGCAGAAGCAGGAGTGGTTGCCGCGCATGGCTGCCGGCGAAGCTATCGGATGCTTTGGACTGACCGAGCCGGACTCGGGTTCAGACCCTGGTTCGATGCGCACTCATGCTCGCCGCGACGGTGACGATTGGGTGCTCCACGGCGCGAAGATGTGGATCACAAACGGTTCGCTCGCAGATGTCGCCGTCGTGTGGGCCAGGACGGATGCGGGCATTCGAGGTTTCTTGGTTCCCAAAGGCACCAAGGGTTTCACCACCAGTGACATTCGCAAGAAGGTGTCGCTGCGTGCATCGACCACCTCGGAATTGAGCTTCGACGAGGTTCGGCTGCCCGCGTCGGCGATGCTGCCCGGCGCGACTTCCCTGCGAGGGCCTCTGAGCTGCCTGTCCGAAGCCCGCTTCGGCATCGTCTGGGGTGCAGCCGGTGCCGCGCGGGCCTGTCTCGAGGCGGCGATTGACTACAGCACGACGCGAGTGCAGTTTGGCAAGCCGATCGCGTCGTTCCAGATCCAGCAGCACAAGCTCGCGACGATGGCACTCGAGGTCAACCGCGCCACTTTGCTGGCACTGCACCTCGGACGGCTCAAGGACGCCGGAAGGCTGCAGCCAGAGCAGGTAAGTATGGGGAAGCTGGGCAATGTCAACGCAGCCCTGGACGTAGCTCGTACCGCGCGCCAGGTGCTCGGCGCGAACGGGATCACCCTCGAATACCCGGTCATGCGGCATTTGACGAATCTCGAGACTGTTGTCACTTACGAAGGCACTGCGGATGTGCACACTCTGGTCCTTGGCAGCGCATTGACCGGTATCGACGCCTTCCGCTGATCCCCCTTCTCAACTACCGATAGGAAAACCATGGCCAGAGTTCCGTACTTGTCCCGCGACGACGCTGGCGAGGAGGCCAAACCGCTGTTCGACCGGCTGGAGGCCGAGCGTCGGGTTCCGACTCCGAATGTCTTCTTGGCGCTGGCGCACGCACCCGACCAGCTCGATGCCTTTCTAACCTATGCCAACAGTCTGCGATCCTGCGAGCTGACTCCTAGGATCCGTGAACTGATCATTCTGACGGTGGGATACGCAACCGGCTGCGACTACGAAGTCGCTCACCACCAATCCCATGCCCTCGCCGCCGGCCTAACGCAGGAGCAGCTCGCGGCGGTGAAACACTTCGAGACAGTCGATCTCTTCGATGATTTCGAACGAGCCGTCATGCGACTGGCCAAGGATTTCAGCTCGGGAGCCGATATTTCCGACGAGGTGTGGACCGCGGTTGCGCAGCACCTCAGCACCGAGCAGATCGTTCAGTTGACTTTGACTCTCACGTGGTATCTCTCCGGAGCGCAAATGATGCGCGTGCTTAGGCTGGATCTGGAGGAAGGCTACTCCATGCCGGATTCGTGAGCGCCAATCTGTCCTGGGAGAGCCGGCGGAGAAGTCACTGCCCCATGTGTGCCAGTGACTTCTCCCGGTGCTTGCCGGGTACTGTCTGCCGCTCGCTCGATAGAGGACCTCTGGTAGACGATTGGCTCCGGCGCGATGGTGCGCCGGAGCCAATGTCGTTTATCTCCACTGCAACTGGGCCAGATCGGCCAGCCGTTCCTACGGAATCACGACGACCTTGCCGATGACCGCCTTGGACTCGAGGTGACGATGGGCCTCGGCGATCTTTCGGAGCGGGTATGTTGCCTCAACCCGGACCGTGACCTCGCCCCGACGAAATGCATCGAACACATCCTCTGCGCGCTGTACGAGCTCGTCGCGATCAGCAACGAAGTCGATCAGGCGCGGGCGTACGAGCTGTACCGAGCCAGCACTGGAAAGGCGGTACAGGTCCACTGGAGGCACTTGGCCTCCAGCGCGGCCGTACACGACCAACAGGCCGCGACGCCGGACACTCGCGAGGCTCGCATCGAATGTGGGCGCCCCGATGCCGTCGAACACCACATCCACGCCGGTGCCACCAGTAATCTCTGCCACGACATCCGGAATTTCGGAATTGTGGACAGACCATTCGGCTCCAGCCTCACTTGCGGCGGCGGCTTTGGCTGAATTGGATGTGGCCGCGATCACCCGAATGCGTTTCGCAGAGAGGAACTGAGTCAAGAGTCGTCCGACCCCACCGGCGGCAGCCCAGACCAGTGCGGTTTCGCCGGCTGATATGGGCCGCAAGGAGTTCGCCAGGTAATGCGCGGTGAGTCCTTGAGCGCATAGCGCAGCGGCGTCCACTGGGTCGAGCCAGGAGGGCATCGGGATAGCGACACCGACTGGTACCTCGACGTACTGTGCGTGGCTGCCTGGAACTGCACCCCACGCCACACGATCGCCGGCCACGAGCTCGGTGACCCTATCGCCGACCGCGACTACTGTACCCGCCCCTTCGAGGCCGGTCTGAATCGGCGGCTCCGATTGTCCTGGATACCCATTGCGACGTTCGATGACATCGTGGAAGTTCAGCCCGGCCGCCGCAACTTCCACGAGAACGTGGCCGGGCGATGGTTCAGGAATAGGGAGATCTTCTATTGCGAGGCAATCCGGTTCACCATGCTTGGTGATGACAGCGGCACGCATGCTCTCAGGTGCGATCACGTGTCAGTTGCTCTCGGCCGCAGTCTCGGTCTCGCCGAAAAGTGCGTAGTCGGGCATCCAGCGAACGTCGATGTGCTTCTCGCTCTCGCGGAGGCGCTCGAGTGTCGGCGGCTTATCCGGTTCGAGGAAATCGACGATGTGCTCAAATCCGCCCGGTGTGATGACGCCGAGTTGCCTACTGTTGGGGGCGGCGAAGGCCCATGCATGGACCCAATTGCGCGGAATCAGTCCGAACTCTCCCACCTGCAAGTCTCGGACGATGCGCGTCCCCTTCTGATCGTCGAGCCACACACGGATGACACCGTCGAGTACGAAGATCGCCTCGGTTGTATGCCTATGGAGATGGGGCATGGTCGGTCGCGATTCATTTCCGGCGCATACCATGAGGGCGAGGTCTCCGTCGGTGTCCGCAGCTCGTGTCAGGAGGGTGCGCAGGCCGTTGTTGACCTGTGTGTGCTCACCCTCGCCGAGGCCCAGGGTGTACGCGACCCCTTTGCCGATTTCGTCGAGTGCTACATGCCCGGGCAGGACAATCCCCTCAGCGGTCATAGTTCTGGCCTTCCTCGAAGTTGACGCCCATGTCCCTGGCAGGGGTGCAAAAGGGACGGCGCAAGCCGAACGTATGACGTGTGACTCTCTCACCCAATCATTCGGTCCCGCCCAACGGAACCATCTGATACATCGGGCCGGTGCCTCTGCGACCGTTCGCTCTGACTAGGACAAGGCCCGTTCCAGAGCAACCGCGGCAGCGGCAACAGCGGTAGGTGCGAATCGGAATGTGGGACTGTTCCAGGCCTCAACGACGCCAATAGCCGCTGTGCCCCCTCCGCGTACCTTGAATCCGGCTGCTATCGCCTTCACGCCCGGGAGAAACTCCCGGTCGGCGACAGCTACACCATTCTCAGCCACTCGAAGCAGGTGCTGGCGGAGTAGGCCAGGCTGGATGAGCGTAGCTCGCGTGGCTGGCCTCAGACGTCCTTCGGAGAAGAGGATCCGCTCGCGATCCTCAGGTTCCAATCGCGCGGCGATCGCTTTGCCCGTCGCCGTGCAGTGTAGCGGCAGCGCGTGGCCGACCAGTCTCGGTAGGCCCGGGGTCTGCTGTGTGAACAGTCCGTCGATCACGAGTGCTCTGCCGCCGCTCAGTATCGCGAGGTTTGCCATCGCTCCGGTTCGCCGCTGCAGATCGACCAGGTGTGGGATCGCGGCGATTCGCAGCTCGCTGATCTGGGGATTCGTAGCCGCCAGCGCGAAGACCTTGCTGCCGACGGAGAAACCGGCAGGGGAGTGCTCGAGAAGGCCGAGTTCGACAAGTTTCCAACACATCCTGTGGACAGTTGTCTTGGCCAGGCCCGTGGCCTGCACGAGCTCGATGATCGTCATGGCCCCCTGCCTTGACGCGCAGGCCTCAAGCGTCATGACGATCCGCTGGGCGACCGGGTCTCGAGCAGGCTTCGTGGCCGCAAATGTGTCGGGGATGGTCTCCTCCAGTGCAGCCACCGCCCCATCCACAGCCGGAAGACAGTGCTCCGTTGTCATATCACTCCCGTCCTTTCGCAGACGTTCGTGGCAGACAAGAGGCGACCTGAAAGGCCCCGTTGGACCGACTACAGTGTCGCCGACTCACGACTCAACGACCGTCGGCAGCGCCTACCGGGCGATCGAAAGACCAAGCAAAACCGGACCAAGCGCCTGTTGTGAAGCGTATCACCTCTCGGTGACCGTCATCACCGCCGCCTACCCGCTGCTCTGGTGGATTACCGACCGTGGACATGAGTACGGGTAAGCTCGCCGGGTGAGTCACATAGTCGCATCCGCAGGTCGTCAGGGTCCCGGTACAGCAGGCGAACACGTGCTCAAGGAGCTTCGGCGGGCCATCGTATCGGGCCAATACCGGCCGGGCCAGCAGGTGCGGCAGGAGCGAATCGCTGCCGATCTCGGTGTCAGTCTTGCTCCGGTGCGCGAAGCCCTTCGTGCACTCGAACAAGAAGGCCAGGTGGTGTACAGGCCTCGGCGTGGCTATTTCCTCACCGAACTACGCGTCGCCGATCTGCGTGAGATCTATGAGTTGCGGGCGTTGCTCGAGACTCGGGCTGCGCGACAAACCGTGCCGCTCCTGGACACCGACTCTCTCGACCGTGTTGCGTTGGCGGCCAGCGACTGCGCAGAGGCAGCCGAACGGGGTGATGTAGCAGCAGAACTCGAGGCCAATCGCCGGTTCCATTTCGGCTTGCTGGAATCGCCAGACATGGTGCATACCATGCGTGTCATCCGATTGCTATGGGATTCCACCGAGGCGTACCGAGCGATGTACTACAACTCTCCCGTCGAACGGTCGCTGACTGTCGCCGACCACGACGCGATTCTGGACCTAGCGCGCCGCCATGCCGTCGACGAGTTGATTGTCGCACTCGACGACCATCGGGACCGGGCGTTGCGTGTGCTGACGGCAATCATCGACGATCATGCCGAAGGCGGCGATTGATCGGCGCCGAGCACAGCAGGCTTCGCTTCTCATCGCGTGTGCTGGAGAGGAGCGAAGCCCCGCGAATTTGCGTCAAGAAGCACGGATTATCAATGCGTCTCCCTGCCCGCCTCCACCGCACAGCGACGCCGCGCCGATGCCCCCACCGCGCCGTCGAAGTTCGAGCGCCAAGTGCAGCACAAGGCGCGCGCCCGACATACCGAGTGGGTGGCCGATGGCGATCGCACCACCGTTCACATTCACCTTCGCCGGATCGATGCCCAGCCTGCGAGTCGAGGCGATACTGACTGCGGCGAATGCCTCGTTGATCTCCAACAGGTCCAGGTCTGCAGGGGAAATGCCTTCCTTGGCACACGCCTTCAGGATTGCGTTGGCAGGCTGTTCCTGGAGGGTCGAGTCGGGCCCGGCCGCAACACCTGCGGCGCCGACCTCGGCGATCCAGCTCAGGCCCAATTGCTTGGCCTTGACCTTGGACATGACGACGACAGCGGCCGCGCCGTCAGAGATCTGAGAGGCGGTGCCCGCGGTGATCGTGCCGTTCTTGCGGAATGCCGGGCGAAGCATACCCAGCGACTCGGCGGTGGTGTCGGCACGGATGCCTTCATCGGCGCCGACCATCAGCGGATCACCTGTGCGCTGCGGTACTGCGACCGGAACCACCTCGTCGTCGAAGACCCCGTTCTTCCACGCGGCTGCCGCCCGCTGGTGGGAGGTAGCGGCGAACACGTCCTGGTCCTTCCGGCTGATCGGCTCGCCGTTGTTGCGCTGCTCGGTGAGCATGCCCATTGCCTGGTCGGTAAAAATGTCATGAAGACCGTCGTATGCCATGTGGTCGTGCAGGGTTGCGTCACCGTATTTGTAGCCCTCGCGCGAGCGTTTGAGAAGATGTGGGGCCTGCGACATAGATTCCTGTCCGCCGGCAACCACGATGTCATACTCGCCCGCCCTGATGAGCTGATCTGCCAACGCGATGGCGCTGATTCCAGACAGGCACACCTTGTTGATGGTGACTGCCGGGACATCCATCGGGATCCCTGCCGCCACTGCTGCTTGCCGAGCCGGTATCTGGCCCGCGCCCGCCGTGAGGACCTGCCCCATGATCACGTAGTCCACTTGCTCGGGCCACACCCCACTCTTCTGCAAGGCACCGCCTATTGCGATACCTCCGAGGGCGGAGCCGCTGAAATCTTTGAGGGATCCGAGAAGTCTGCCGACCGGGGTGCGAGCCCCTCCGACGATGACCGATCTAGTTGCCATGATGTTTCCTTTCGGGATTTCCGAGCACTGGACCCAATGGGATGTGCGGTTGGTTTCTGGTCCACGAGCGATGTCCTAGAACCGCGATATGGCGTCGCGCCTGCCGAAAGCTATCGACCAGCTGAGGGGCCGGCCCCGTCGACAGCGGCCGATCTGTGCGTTCGTCGAGCTGTCGTGATCTGAGGGCGATCCGCTGTGGAGCTCGCTGAGAAACTTTGTGGCCAGGGCTTTCTCGGCCTCGACCCCCGTGCAGAACCGAAGATTCTGTCTCCGCGGTGTGGTGCGGAAGTGCTGATCCATGGAGTGGACTCCGGCCTCCACCCGTCGGAACTGCTCTGGGCCAATCGCGATCATCAGGGGCGAGCTGACCGAGGAGTGCAGCCCGCAGCGACCACCGACCCAGCCCGCGAGTCGGAAGATGTGGGAGGGGTCGATACCGAAGCGTTCTACCGCCTGGGCATTGGCCGACACTGCGATGAACTGCGTGGCCACTGTCGCTGGGCCGCTAGTTGACACCCGTCGCCGCTGTCGTGCTGCATGCGCGTTTGTAAGAGTCCCTTGGGTGGTGAATGTCGTGGACGTGACCACGAACAGCGTGGTTTCCGAGTCCAGCGGGATGCGCGTCCCATTGAGATCGTGAGTGTCGGCACTCGAAACGAACCTCGCATCGACTGAGCTGCTTGCGAATTCACACAAGGCCTGGCAAGCCATGGCGGGGCCGAGGCTCGAGCCTCCGGACCCTAGGGCTACGAATGTTCGACTCGGCTGCCCGGTTCC
Organism: Nocardia sp. NPDC055053; assembly: GCF_053608285.1. Classification (NCBI taxonomy): domain Bacteria; kingdom Bacillati; phylum Actinomycetota; class Actinomycetes; order Mycobacteriales; family Nocardiaceae; genus Nocardia; species Nocardia sp. NPDC055053. The sequence continues at coordinate 54,129 of NZ_JBSGVD010000019.1, forward strand.
GCCCAGCCAGTTGCCGGTTCGCGCTCGCTCGGCCAAGGTCGCCATACTGGCTGGAATGGACCGGACGACGGGGACCGCGATTCGTCTGTTCATGTCGTCGATCGATCCTGCCGGTGCCTGCGCTTCAATGTGCTGTACTGCTCGGACCCCTGTGACGTCAACGTGCTGGCCGAGGAACATGGCTCGATACCTGCCGCGAGTCTTCGCTTCTGCGCCATGCGAAGCGGTAGGTCGATCGTCTCGGCGGTGAGGAGACTATTGGAAGAGCCGAGCACGAGGTCGCAGTGGACGACGATGCTCTCTGGTCCACGGCCCGGTTGCGCGCTGAAGAGGTCGCTGATGTGAGCGCCGATCATGCGGTGGTGGTGGTTCTCCAGCTCTGTCCAAGATGGTCTGGAGATCGTGGTCACGACATACTCACCTACCTGTCCCAGATCGAAGGCTGCCACATCCACCGATGCCCACGGGGCAACGAAACGAGCGCCAAGAAGCCATCTGCGTGTAATCGTGCAGCATGGAGGCATTTGGCCAGGCTGCGGCGGCAATCCGCCGATTGACTGCATGATTTCGTGCTATCCTGCACGAAAGCATGCAGTAGTGATGGCAGCCTGTCAATATTTCACGCACAACGGCGAGGTGTCTCTAAGGTCGTGGCATTGATCCAGGCAGAACCCACCGGGAGGCACCCGTTGCTCGCAAGTACTCGCAGGGGCGAGATTCTCAATCGATTGACCGCCGACGGCTATGTAGAAGCCAAGGAGCTCGCCCGGGAGTTGGATGTCGACGTATCGACCATCAGGCGTGATCTGGACTTGCTCGATCGCGACGGGCAGGTTCAACGCACGCACGGAGGTGCCCGGGCCATCCCCGGGGCGACCGCTGACCTACCGTATGCACAGAAGGTGGGCGTCCATCTGAAGGAGAAGGCTGCCATCGCCCATGTGGCCGCGTCGTCCATTCGCGATGGTGACACTGTCGTGCTGGACAGCGGGTCGACAACCTATGAGGTTGCGGTCGCGCTCCGGCACCGCGAACACCTGACTGTTATCACGAATGACCTGCGTATAGCTGAATACGTGGCCGGTTTGCACCGGTTCCGCCTACTCGTAGCAGGCGGCGAGGTGCTTGGGTCTGTGTACACACTGATCGGCGATCGCACCGTCGACTTCTTGCGTGACTACGGCGCGGACTGGGCGGTCCTCGGTGCAGATGCAGTAGATGCACTCGCCGGTATCACGAACACAAATACGCTGGAGATCTCAGTCAAACGGGCGATGGTTGCAGTTGCACGTTCCACGATGGTTGTTGCCGACAGTTCAAAATTCGGACACCGAGCGCTTGCTCGGGTGGTTGGTCTGCATGAGGTGGACTTGCTGATCACCGACTCTGGCTTGGATGAAGGAGAGGGAGAGGCATTCGGGGAGAGGCTGATTCGCGCGGATGTTGAAGGATAGCAGTGGCCAGGAATTCGAGCATGTAGATGTCCTTAGCATCGGCGCAGGATTGTCGGGAACTGGCGCCGCCTGCCAGATCCAGCGATCGTCTCCATGGCGGCGTCTGGTAATCCTCGAGGAGCGCAACTCCTCCGGTGGAACATGGGACCTGTTTAGATATCCGGGCGTCCGATCGGACTCGGACATGTTCACGCTCGGCTATCGATTCCGGCCCTGGCTCGGAACAAATGTGATTGCGGACGGGGAGTCTGTGCTCAAGTATCTACGGGATACGGCCGCTGAGGCAGGGGTCGATCGGAAGATACGATTCGGCCACCGCGTGGTGGGCGCCGATTGGTGGTTTCCGTTGTGCGCGCTGACGCCGGTCGTGTGGTCCGCATCTCTGCGTCATTCCTGCTCTGCTGTTCGGGATACTATCGTCATGACCACGGGTATACGCCACATTTCCCTGGGCAGGAACTCTTTGCCGGGCCAATACTGCATCCGCAGCATTGGCCGCAAGGCCTTGACCTAAGGGATGTCCCGTAAGTTGTTGAGCGGCAACCGGTATCGTGTCGCGGGTGGTGATCTCGGCGGCTGACCCGGTGATGGTGGAGTTGTTCTCCGGGCTGCGACCACGCACGTTCGCTCGTCTGGTCGCCCGGTTGCGTCGTGAGGGTGCCGATCGGCCGTTGCGAGGCCGGCCGTGGGGGTTGTGTTTCGAAGACCGGGTGCTGTTGGTGGCCACCTACTGGCGGACCAACCTCACGATGCGCCAGCTCGCGGCGGTGTTCGGGGTATCGAAATCGGCCGCGGCCCGGGTGATCGAGGACCTGGGGCCAGCGTTGGCGCTACGACCTCGGGCCCGGTTCCCGCGGGGCGCGGTACTGATCGTGGACGGGACCCTGGTCCCGACCCGTGACCATAAGGTCGCCGCCCAGAGTAAGAACTACCGGTACTCGACCAACCATCAAGTCGTCATCGATGCCGATACCGAACTCGTCGTCGCGCTTGGGCGTCCGTTGCCGGGTAACCGTAACGACTGCCGGGCCTGGACCGAGTCCGGTGCCGCTCATGCCTGCCGCAACGCGGTGGTGATCGCCGACGGCGGGTACCAGGGCACCGGGTTGGTCATCCCGCACCGCCGGTCACCCGGTATCGAACTGCCGGAATGGAAACAAGCCCACAACAAGTCTCACCGCAAGGTTCGCGCCCGTGTCGAGCATGCTTTCGCCCGGATGAAGACCTGGAAGATCTTGCGCGATGGCCGCTTACACGGTGGCGGGGTGGGCGTCGCGATGGCCGGGGTAGCGACGCCGGCTAACCTCGCCCACGCCTACTGATTCCGGTCCGAGTAGGTCACGTGAGGTTTCCGGGCATGGGGTCCAACTCGCCGATATGCTGACGGTCGTTGAGGGCCTATCACCTCAACCCGGCAGGTCGAGGCGCCAATTCACATTTATTCTCGTGATCCAAGTGGAGCGCATGCGTGATGCCGATCCTCCGCTGCGGCGTCGACCTGAAGATGGTCGACTGAGTCTCCAGCCCTGCCCAATATTTCGCTCCATTTCGTGCGGAATCGGGTGACCCGGGCTGTGATCGACGTTTCCCGCACAACGCTGACGGACCATGCGGCAACGAGAAAGGTTGCGAGCAGCATCAGTTCGGTGCGTATGCCTCAGTCATTGTTCTCTCGGATCCTCGTCAAACGGCATCTGGCTTGCAGTGTGTCCGCTCGTCGGGGCAACGGCTGGTAGAGGGCGGGTATCAGGCGGTAGAGGTCGAGGCGGTCGATGCGAAATTTCGTGACAACGGCTGTGGGGATCGTTCCGTCTTCGGGCAAAGGACGTAGGAACAGCGCGTCGCGTCCGCGGCGAGCCGCGGCGAATTCCGCGATCGCGGCAACCACGCTCTGCTCAGCACCGGGCATGTGAGCGTCCTCTTTTGCCGTGCGCATAACCGACGTTGTGGCTAGATACTTCGCGACCACGGCCGCGATAGCCGTATCGGGGATGCGGCACGGCGGCGGCGGGCACCGGTAGCGGACCGGTGCCAACGCTTGCAGGCCACGCAATTTGGGGCGACACCGCGCGTCGTCGCAACGATGGTGCAGCCGCACCAGCGTTCGGGCGTGGTCTCTGTCGACGAGTCCGGGATCGATGCGGCAGAACGCGCGAGCGGCTGCGGCTTCCCACACGGTATGGGTGGTCGTGTGGTCGTGCATTCTCTGCGTTAGCGCTTCTTCCAGCTCCGACTCGCACATGCGTGGCGACCTGCCGCCCGATCTCGTTTGCGCGAGTGCTTGTTCGGCGCGGGCCCGTATCAGGCAGTGCTCGGCGCTGCATCCATCGGCGAGCATCAACAGTGCCATCGCGGCGAAGAAGGAGTGGATTGGTCCAGGGTCGTCGGTGCAGTCGTGTGCCGATGGTTGGGGGTTGAGGGGGTCTGGCGTGGTCATCAGGGAATTACCCAGTTTCGTTCACAGGGGAGTCGGGGCAGCGACAGTGCGACGGTGCTGGCGCGCAGGATGGCGTTGGCGTTGGTATGGGTGGCGTTGAACGCGGCGGTGAATCGGCGCGCCGCGCTGGTGCATGCCTCGTAGAACAGGTCCCAGCACTCGCCTTGGATGTCGGTCCAGTGGATCTGGATCACGATGTCGGGTTCAGAGTCGTGCGGTGGGGAGTGCTCGAACATGGTGTGCCCAAAGGTCGGATGGATGGTTGGATGGTCGCGGTGAACCGTCACGGATTTGGGACCGCTTTGGGTTGTTCTGGGGTTCTGTCCGCTGAGTTGTGAGATTCCAATCCGTTCGATGGAAGGATCTCCGCTCGTGCCAAATCGTCTGGTCCTCCCATTTGCAACGCCTCGACTGCGTCAGCGATCCGCGAATTCCAAGGGGAGCTCGATTCGCCTGCGATGTTGATGACTCACTTGGGCAAGCCCTGCAAGGTGGCCGGGTCGGTGCTCGCCGAGTCCGGTGATCCGGATGCCCGAGTGGGCCTTGTGCTTGCGGTTGATGGAGATCAGAACGGCGGTCAACGGTTCGAGCGCCCGCGCCAGACGAAGTTTGCCGCCGTCGATACCGGGTCGCCCGGCGACGGAAGCGGCGAGGTCGATGGCGATCTGCTTCCCCTCGGCGGAGTCGCCGACGACGATCACATCCTCGTCGAGGAACTCGTCCTTGCCCCACAGAGCGGGGGCGGAGACATTGTGGAACGCACCCACGACGGTGGCCGCGGGCGCCAACTCGGCGGCCGACTCTGCCGCCGAGCCCTCACCGCCGTTGATAACTCGGCCGTGCGCGCCGCGCTTGTCGAATGCGAGCGGGTTGACGCAGGAGATGATGGTCTTGCCGTCGAGCGCGCCTTCAGCTGCCAGGGACGCGACAAGCTCGTCGTGGCCGTCGTAGGGAACTGCGAGGAGCACGACATCCGCCCCTGCAACAGCGTCCGCGTTCGCCGCACCCCGGGCGGATCCGGCGCCCGCGACCTCGGCGAGGCGCTCGGTCACTTGGGCGGCGACAGCCTCGGCTTTGTGGGCGACGCGGGAGCCGAGCACTATGTCGTGGCCGTGGCGGGCGAAGCGGTAGGCCAGGCCTTTGCCCTGCGCGCCGGTGCCACCGATCACTGCGACGGTGTACTTGGTCATGGCTGTTCTCCTCGGGTGCGATAGTCGAGCTGGAAGGGGTCGGTCGGGGTGTCGAGGTCGGTGCTGAGCCCCCGTGGGGCACCGCTCATCGCGACTGCGCCCAGCCCGGTGAAGCGCCGCGCTGAGCCAGCACCGAAGACCATCGGGAGCTGGGAGCCCGGCGGGATCGAAACGAAGGTTGTGCCAGTGCCGTGGTGGTCCGCGACATGGCAAGGCACGCCGGACCGGACCGCGTCGGCGAGCGCTGGCCAGAGCTCGGCTGGGCGAAGCCGGGGCAGGTCGGCGACAAGGACGACAACGGTGGCTTCGGGGTCGCTGTCCTGCAGCTCACCGAGGGCGGCGTGGAGGGCCGAGTTCAGGTCGGTCGCCGCGTCCAGCAGAACCGTCACCCCAAATGCCTGGGCGCGTCGTACGACGGCCTCGTCCGCGGTCAGCACACAAACCTGTGACGGCTCAAGGCATGTCGTCGCCACCTGCAACGTGTGTGTGAGCAACAGTTCCGCGGCGGCTCGGCGGCTCGGCGCATGACTCGAAAGGCGAGTCTTGGCTGTCGTGAGCCGCTTGACAGGTATCACAAGGCGCACCTGTCGTAGCTGGTCAGCGGCGGTTCTCATCGCATCACTCCGTGGTAGATGGTGGTGCGCTCGCGTACTGGCCGGTCGATACCTGCGCCGATCTCGATGAGCTCGTCGACGGTTTTGGCGGAGCCGTGTTCAGAGCCCGCCATACGGGAGATGGTTTCCTCCATCAGGGTGCCGCCGAGGTCGTTGGCGCCGGCTTTGAGCATGGCGCGGGTACCGTCGACGCCGAGCTTGACCCAGCTGGTCTGGATGTTGTCGATCCGGCCGTGTAGCAGGATGCGAGCCATAGCGTGGACCGCCAGGTTGTCGCGCAGCGTGGGCCCCGGGCGAGCGATGCCCGCGAGGTAGATCGGCGCGCTGGTGTGCACGAACGGCAGCGGCACGAACTCGGTGAACCCGGCCTTGCCGTGCTCGCGCGCGGAGTCCTGGACGTCCTTGAGGACATTGAGGTGGCCGACCCAGTGGCGCGGGCTGTCGACGTGCCCGTACATCATCGTGCTGGTCGTCGGGATGCCGAGCCGGTGCGCGATGCTGACTACATCTATCCACGTGCGCGCAGGGAGCTTGCCCTTGGTGAGCACCCAGCGGACCTCATCGTCGAGGATCTCCGCGGCGGTGCCGGGCAGCGAGCCCAGGCCGGACTCGCGGGCCTTGGTCAGGAAATCCTCAATCGATAGGCCGGTGCGGGCGGTGCCGTTGACGACCTCCATCGGAGAGAAGGCGTGCACGTGCATGTCGGGCACGCGCTGCTTCACAGCGGCGGTGATGTCGAAGTACGCCGACGCGGGGAGCTCGGGGTCGATACCGCCTTGCATGCAGACCTCGGTCGCGCCGAGGTCCCACGCTTCCTGGGCACGGTCGGCGACCTCGGCGTAGGACAGCGAGTAGGCGTCGGCGTCGGTGCGGCGCTGCGCGAACGCGCAGAACCGGCAGCCGACATAGCAGACGTTGGTGAAGTTGATGTTCCGGTTCACGACGTAGGTCACGGCATCACCGACGGTCTCCTTGCGTAGGTCGTCGGCCAGGCGCACTACGGCGCGGAGCAGGTCCCCCTCAGCCGTCATCAGGGCCAGCGCGTGTTCCTCGGAGAGGTTGCCCGGGTCAACCTCAGCGGCGCGGAGCGCCTCGCCGCCTTCGGCGTGCAGCACTGCGGGCGCGCTCGTGCGCCGGGCCGCGTCCTGGACGGCGGCCCAGTCGCCGTAGATAGATGTGAAGTCGCCGCGCCGGTCGGCGACACGGCCCCCGGTTGGGCCGTCGTCGTCGATGGCCTCGTGGAGGTCTGTCCGGCCTGCCGACTTGAAGCCGCCGTCGGGCTCCTGCCAGGGCATACTCTGCGGTTTGACGCCTGGAATAGCCAGTCCGTCGGGGCCGGCGAGAGCAGCGACGTGGCCGGTGATGCGGGGGTCCAGCCAGGCCTCGCCGCGCTCGAGCGAGCCGAGTACGTACTCGGGGTGGACAGTCAGTCGGGCCTTCAGGTCAAACCCGCACTTGGCGGTGATCGAGCTCAGCCGTGCCAGCGAGGGCCAGGGTCGCTCCGGGTTGACGTGGTCGGGAGTCAGCGGCGAGATTCCGCCCCAGTCGTCGACCCCCGCACCGAGCAGCGCGCGGCACTCCTCGAGGTCCACGAGGTTCGGCGGCGCCTGCACCCGCGCCTTCGGACCGAGCACGAGCCTGGCGACGGCGATCGCGGCGCGATACTCGTCGAGGCCGAGATCGTCGGTGTGCCGCATCGCAGTGTCGGGCTTTGCCCGGAAGTTCTGGACGATGACCTCCTGTACTGCGCCGTAAGCCCGCGAGGTCGCCCGCAGCGCGAAGATCGTCTCGGCCCGCTCGACCAGTGTCTCTCCGATCCCGACCAGCAGGCCGGTGGTGAACGGGATCCCCTGCCGCCCGGCGTCCTCGAGAACCCGCAGCCGAACTTCGGGATCCTTGTCAGGGGAGCCGAAATGCGCCAACCCCTTGGTCTCGAACAGCCGTCGCGACGTTGTCTCCAGCATCATTCCCATCGAGGGACAGACCGGCTTGAGACGGTTGAGCTCCTCCCACGACATCACCCCGGGATTCAGATGGGGCAGCAGCCCGGTCTCCTCCAGCACTCGGACCGCCATCGCCCGGACGTAGGCCAGCGTCGAGTCGTACCCCTGCTCGTCCAGCCAGGCCCGAGCCTCGGGCCTGCGGTCCTCGGGCCGGTCGCCCAACGTGAACAACGCCTCGAGGCAACCGAGCTCCGCACCCTGGCGGGCGATGCCGAGGATCTCGTCCGGGGCCAGGTACGGCGCCCGACCATCACGGGCAGCCTGCGCGGGAGTCTCAACGAAGGTGCAGTAGTGGCACCGGTCCCGGCAAAGCCGGGTGACAGGGATGAAGACCTTAGGCGAGTACGTCACGGTCGCGGGCCGGCCCGCCGCGAGTAGGCCGGCATCGCGCACCTTCGCGGCCGCGTCGGTGAGCCGGTCCAGCTCCTCACCGTTCGTGGCGAGCAGGACCGCGGCCTCGGCGACATTGATCGCCTTGCCTGCAATGGCCCGCTTGACGGCGCGAGCGACCTCCCAGCGGTTTGGAGGTTCAGTCACCGTCAGCTCTCTTCCTCAACCAAGAACTGAACGCTGCTCATGGACGCTACGAGTTCGACGGGCAAGGCCTGATGCGCCGGGTGCTGGAGGTAGCAGTAGAAGTCCGCAGCACTGTGGAACTCGCTGACAACCGCGTAATCGGCGTTGTTCGCGCGTTCCCCCAAGTCAGGACCTTGGCGGGTCCGCATAGGGACATCGACCTGGTCCGGCAGTGCGGCCAGCGCATTACCGAACGCCGTGACGTCGTCTGCGGTCGCGGAGCTCTTGAAGGTGATGGTCAGGCAGTGGATAAGCACGATGCCTCCTCGCTCGGCGTGCCATGTAGCACCCATCACACACTCGGCGACTGGCCTTCAAATGTCAAGGTCTTCAAGTTACTGACGATGGACATATTGGGTCTGAGTTGCGGCTCTACCTGGTAAAACACACCCATATCGTACTCAAAAACTAGATATTAAAAGTTATTGAGCATTGACTTTAGCGCGATCATCTTCTTATGATGTGACTGTCGCCACTGAGGTTCCTCCTCGGTGATGGCTTTCATTCGTACTGAGAGGCGTGACCATGAAACTGGGATGCTCGTTCGCAACGTCGCTGGAGACCCCGGAGCACATCCGCATCGCCGAGCAGCTCGGCTACGAGCGGGCCCTGTGCTACGACTCCCCGGCGCTCTACCCCGATGTCTGGATGGAGTTGATCCAGGCGGCGGAGATCACTGAGCGGATCGTGCTCGGCACGGGGGTCCTGATCCCAACCCTTCGTCACCCGATGGTCACCGCATCCGCCATCACGACCTTGGTTAAGGCGGTTGGTGTCGAGCGCGTCCTGGTGGGTGTCGGCAGCGGATTCACGGGACGTAGGGCCATGGGACAGCCGCCGGTCCCTTGGGCGAAGGTCAAGCAGTACGTCCTCGCCGTTCAGGCGCTGCTCCGGGGTGAGCAGGTCGAGTGGGACGGCGGCATCATGCAGCTGATCCACCCGGATGAGCGGTTCGGGCCCGCACTGCCGATCGAAGTGCCGTGGGGCATCGCCGGAGAAGGGCCGAAGGGTTCTCAGATTGCGAAGGACCTCGGTGCGGAGCTGTTCCGGATTACGGTTCCGGAGCCGGGCTACCACCAGCAGATGATGATGCTTATCGGCACCGTCCTCGACGACGGGGAGCCCCTCGATTCCGAGCGCGTCATCGACGCTGCCGGCCACGCTGCCGGACTGCACCTTCACTGGGCGGTCGAGAACAACATGATCGACGAGCTCCTCGGCGAGGGCGGTCACGTGTGGGCCTCGGCTTACGACCACATCCCAGAGAACGTGCGCCACATTGCAATGCACGACCGCCATGTAGTCGGCGTGAACGAAGTCGACCGGCCGTTCATCACCGCTGAGGTGTTGGCCGCGGCGGGCGTGGCGCTGGACGCGAAGGGATGGCGGGACAAGTTCGACGAACTCCAAGCGGGTGGGTGCAGCTATGTGCACTTCCAGCCCGCTGGCAGTGACATCCCTCGCGAGCTCGAAGCGTTCGCCAGGGCGTTCCACGGCTGAGTGCAATCCGAGCACTCGACATAGACCACGCAAGATATGAAAGGGCGACCCGAACACATGAGCGAATTGCGCCATCTCGAGTGGCGGGAGGACGGCCCGATCGCGACCGTCTGGATGAACCGCCCACCGGTCAATGCGACTGACCAACCGTTCTACGCCGAGTTGCGGCACTTCTTCAGCCACAGCCGGGACTACTTGCCGCAGGCACGGGCCGTGGTGCTGGCCGGACGAGGGCGCCACTTTTGCGGGGGCAATGACCTTGCCGACTTCCAGACAATGACCCCGGATAATGCGCCCGAGCGCCTGCAGTTGGCCCGCGAGGCGTTCTGGGCGATCTACGACTCCCCATTCCCCGTCATCGCCGCGGTCCACGGGGTCGCGGTCGGCTCTGGTCTGGCGATCGCCGCCTCCTGCGATCTTGTCGTCGCGGCTGAGGGCGCCAAATTCGCTACCCCCGAGGTGAACGTCGGGGTGCTCGGTGGGGCAAAGCACCTCTCGCGGCTAGTGCCTCAGGGCATGGTCCGATTGATGCACTACACAGGTGACCTCTACCCGGTCGAGAGGCTACTTCCGTATGGCGGGATCGTCGAGATTGTCTCGGAGGACCGGCTGCTCGGCACCGCCCAAGAGTTGGCGCTGTCGATCGCACGGCACAGTCCGGTCACTCTCGAGCTCGCCAAGCGCAGTCTGAACGAGATCGAGCACATGGACCTCAAGCCAGGCTACGAGTTCGAGCAGAGCTTGACTCGAGAGTTGTCCGGCTACGAAGACGCCAAGGAAGCGGTCAACGCCTTCCTCGAGAAGCGCACGCCGATCTACACGGGTCACTGATGGAATCTCTCGACGCATTCCGCACACGCGCCCGCTCCTGGCTGGCCGAGATCGAGCCGCCCGAGGTACCCCTGGACCTTGATCAGCGGTTCGCGGCTCTGAGGGTATGGCAGAAGACTCTGTTCGACGCTGGCTGGATGGGCCTGGCTTGGTCCAAGGAGGCCGGTGGTCAGGGTCTGACCTACTTACACCAGCTGGTGTTCATCGAGGAACTCGTCCGTGCTCGCGCGCCACAGCCGATCGGGTTGATCGGTCTGGATGTCGTCGGGCCGTCGATCGACCGCTACGGCGCCGACTGGCAGCGCCAGGAGTTGCTGCCACGGTTGCTTTCGGGCGAAGACATCTGGTGCCAGGGGTTCTCCGAGCCTGACGCCGGCTCCGACCTCGCGGCGCTGCGCACCCGAGCGGTGCTGGACGGCGACGACTTCGTCGTCTCAGGCCAGAAGGTCTGGACCAGCTGGGCTCACTTCTCCCAGTGGTGCGCACTCTTGGTGCGCACGGACGCGTCGGCGCGCAAGCAGGCAGGGATCAGCTACCTGTTGGTGGATATGAGTACGCCCGGGATTACCGCCCGGCCTATCGAGCAGATGACGGGCGACCGGGAGTTCTGCGAGGTGTTCCTCGACGAGGTTCGCGTCCCGCGCCGAAACCTGCTTGGCGAGATCAACGGCGGATGGGCCATCGCCACCCACACCCTGGGCACCGAGCGCGCAGCTGCAACTCTGCGCCGTCGGGTCGAGCTCGAGGTCGCCCTAGAAGATGCAGCCGATGAACTCCGGGAGCACACCGGCTTCGACGTCAATAGCGCCGCACGACGCCGTGCAGAGGCCGTGTTGGGCCGCGCCCAGGTCGCCCTGCGGGTTCTGGACGGGCAGACGCGACGCACGACGCAGCGTCTGGTGGCCAACGTCGGCCCGACCCCGGTCGACTCTGTTGACAAGCTCCTCCTCAACCAAGTCGAACAAACCGTCTTCGCCGAGATCGCAAGCCTGCTCGGTCCGCTCCGCGTCGTACGCGGATCTCGTCCGCTCGGGCTGCGCTCGGAGCGGTGGGCGCACGAACATCTGTTCTCCCGCGCAGCCTCCATCTACGGCGGCAGTACACAGATCCAGCGCACCATCGTATCCGAGCGACTGCAGGGGCTGCCCCGTGATTGACACAACCCAGGACGACACCGACCAGTTCGCCGACGCGGTCGACGAATACCTGGCCACGTCATACGACGGCGACCGGCGCCGCCAAATCCTCGAGAGCGCGGACTGGGACGTGAGCTTCTCCCGGGAACTGGTCGAGCTGGGGTGGTACTCCCTGGCCGTGCCCGAGGAACACGGCGGCCTCGGCGCGGGCCTCGACGCGCTAGGCCCAGTCTTCACGCAGCTTGGGCGGCATCTGGTCACTGGGCCGCAGCTGGAGTCATTCCTGCTTCCTGCGCTCCTGCCATTGGTGGTGGGCCCTTCGGATGTCGTGGCCCTGGTCGACCCAGGCGTGACCCACGATTGGCGCGCCGAGTTCGGCTCGGTGACCTTGACCGACGGGCGTCTCGACGGCGTAGCGAACGCGGTCCGATTCGCGCAGCAGGCGACCCTGCTCCTCGTGGTTGCAGCCACCGAGTCCGGCGAGGTGCTCTGCGTGGTGGACCCGGCGGCACCCGGCGTACGAGTCACCGACGCCGACAGCGCCGACCCTGCGACGGTGTTTGGCAAGGTCACGCTGCACGGCGTCGAGGCCCAGGCGTTGTCCGGAGAGAGGGCTGACAGCGAGCTTGTCACCCGGCTCCGCGCCTGGACACGACTGCTCATCGCCTGCGAGCTGGGCGGGCTCGCGCACCGCAGCCTCGAACTCACCGTGAAGTACGTCGCACACCGCGAGCAGTTCGGTCGCCCCGTTGGCAGTTTTCAGGCCGTCAAGCACATTGCGGCCGACATGCACGCCACTTGGGCAGGAGTGGACAGCCTTTGCCGCGCCGCAGTTGCCGACGCCAGACGGGCGTCTCTCGACGACCTCGAACTTCTCGGGATGACCGCCAAGGCACACGCCGCCGAGGCCGCGATCCGAGTGTGCGAGATGGCCATCCAGCTGCACGGCGGCGTGGGCTTCACCGCCGAGGCCGACGTCAGCTGGTACTACCGGCGGGCACTTAGCCTGCGCGCCTGGTACGGCGACGCGGAGGAACTGCAGCGTCAGATCGGCGCAGCGGTGCTCAACCGACCACGCTCGGGGCGTCACAACCAAGATCCCCAAGACAACTGAGAAGGCAGATATGAAGGCAACCACCCTCGACGAGGAACGCCTGCAGCGACTCACCCAAGCAGGCTCGTGGGCGGGCAACCTGATCGACGACTACCTCGCGGCGGCAGCGTCGCGGACACCGGACAAGGTTGCCGTCGTCGACCGCGCTGGGGCTCGTACGTACGGCGACCTCGACCACGACGTCAACCGGTTCGCCAACGCCCTGGCGAACCGGGGAGTGGAGCACGGCGACGTGGTCTCCTGGATGCTCCCGAACTGGGCCGAGGCGATCGTAGTTCACCTAGCCGCGCTGCGGATCGGCGCCATCAGCAACCCGATCATCCCGATCTACCGACACCGGGAAACCGCATTCATCATGCGCCAAGCCGCCACCAAGGTAGTCGTAGTGCCGAACGAGTTTCGCGGCTTCGACTACCCGGCGATGATCGAGGAGATCCGTCCCGACGTCCCCTCCCTCCAGACCGTCGTTGTTGTCGGAGGCGAGGCAGAACAGGGTCCCGGCCGAGTCGGATTCGACGCGCTCCTCAGCGAGGCAGACGTCACTACTCCCGCCCGCAGTGGACGCGACGCGAACGACATCGCCCTGCTGCTCTACACCTCCGGCACCACCTCAGCACCCAAGGGCGCGCTACACAGCCACAACACCCTCGACTATGAAAACCGCAGCATCATCGACTTCTTCACGCTCAGCGCAGTGGACGTCGTGTTCATGCCCTCACCCGTGGGCCACATCATCGGCGTTCTTTACGGAATGCAGCTGCCCTTCATGCTCGGCAGCACCGTTGTCCTCCTGGATGTGTGGGAACCCGGCCGGGCGCTGGAGCTCATCCAGCATCACCGATGCACTTTCACCGTAGCCGCGACCCCATTCCTTCACGGGATCCTGCACCACCCCGAGCTCTCGTCCTACGACACCGACTCGCTCCGCGTCTTCGCATGCGGCGGTGCCGATGTCCCTCCGGAGCTGGTTCGCCAGGCCAGCGGAACCCTCGGATGCATGGTCAGTCGCGGATACGGCTCGACCGAGTTCCCCACCGCGACTGCGTGCAACGCCCACGACCCGCTGGACAAGCGCGCGAGGACGGACGGGAGACCGATCGGAGATGCCGAGGTCCGCCTGTCCGAAGACGGTGAATTGCAGGTACGCGGACCCGAGCTGTTCCTGGGCTACCTCGACAGCGCCCTCAACACGGACGCTTTCACCCCCGACGGCTGGCTGCGCACCGGCGATCTCGCCCATATCGACGCCGATGGGTATGTCGAGATCACCGGCCGCCAGAAGGACATCATCATCCGCGGCGGCGAGAACATCAGCGCCAAGGAGATCGAAGACGCCCTCTTCGAACACCCGCGAATCCGCGACGTCGCGGTGGTCTCCGCACCGGACCCCGTCCTGGGCGAGCGTGTATGCGCCGTCGTCGTGCCGACTGCAGGAACAACGGTCACGCTGCCTGAGGTCATCGAATGGCTCACCGACCGCCGAATGACCCGACAGAAGCTGCCCGAGAGCCTCCTGCTTCTCGACGAGCTACCCCGTAACCCCAGCGGCAAGATCCAGAAATTCAAGCTTCGCGAACTGACCCGAAGAACCGAGGACGGCGTGCACCCCCGACGCGCTGAGGCGTAGAAGGCCACACCGCCCAATGTCTATATCTCCCAGGGAAACCAACCCATCACAGACAACGGAGTCACCATGAAACTGCACGAAGCACCCACCGAATTCGCCTCGGGCCACAAGTTCCTCGAAGGCTTGCGCTGGCACGACGGCCGGCTCTGGGCAAGCGACTTCTTCGGTGGCGGGGTTCTGACCTTCGACGCGGACGGCACGGCAACCACGGTCGCTACGGTCCCCGGCGCCCCCTCCGGACTTGGGTTCCTGCTCGACGGCACAGCGCTGGTCGTCTCCCAATCCGACGCCACGATCCGGCGCATCGGCGCTGACGGCTCCCTGAGCATCTACGCCGACTTCAGTGACGTCGCCGGCGGGCCCGGCAACGACCTGCTCGTCACAACCGAGGGTCACGCCTACGTCGGCAACTTCGGATTCGCGGTTGGCAGCGAGGAGCCCAAGCCCACTACGCTGGCGCACGTCGATCCGCAGGGCACCGTCAGCGCCGTCGAGGGCGACGTACTATTCCCCAACGGAATGGCAGTCACCCCCGAAGGTGTCCTGCTAGTGGCAGAGACATTTCGCCATCGGATCAGTGGCTACGACATCGGCGCCGACGGCACCCTGTCCGGCCAGCGGGTGTGGGCCCAGCTCGAGGACTCCTACAACCCCGACGGCATCGCCCTCGACAGCGACGGCGGTGTCTGGTTCGGCAACGCACTGACCCTGGGCGAGCTCAGTGGGTTCTACCGGGTGACCGAGGGCGGCGAGCTGACAGACAAGATTCCGACCCCCGCGTCCCAGGCGATCGCCTGCGCGTTCGGCGGCAGCGACCTCACAACCCTCTACCTGGCGTGCAACACCACCAGCATGGAGGACTTCCTCCAGGGTCGTTCACAAGGCCAGATCATGGTCTCGAAGGTCGGTCGCACCGGTGCACCAGGATCGGCGGGCGCCTAACGAATCGACACCCGCGGCGACGTACGCTCCTGCCATGGAGACTGTCACAGGAGGAGGGTCGCAGCCACGACGCGGGACTGTCCTGCGACGAGCCGAGATCGCCCGCAATGCTAGCGAGCTGTTCGCCTCGCGTGGTTTCCATGCTGTGCGGATGGACGATATCGCCCAGGCCAGCGGCATCACCGCGCGTGCGTTGTACCGGCACTACGCAAACAAGCAGACCCTGCTGGCGCACGTGGTGCTGGAGGATCAGCAACGGGTGATCAGTACCCTCGCCGCACTCGACGAGCAGCCACCGGACACTCGTACCTTCGACACGAGCCTGGCCGCGATCACCGACGCCGCTCTGGACACCGGTGCTCTGTCACTGCTCTGGCAGCGCGAAGCGCGACACCTCGCCGACGATGACTACCGCCGGGTCCGGAGGCAGACCCGGCGGATGGCCGAGCGCGTCGAAAATCTGCTGGTTAGCACCGGCCATGCCGGTCTGGACCCGACAGTCTCCGACATCCGGAGTTGGGTTGTGATCAGCCTCATTTCGGGCCCGAGCCTGTACGGGAGCACGCTTCTGCGGCCACGCCTGGCAGAAGAGATCTCTGCGGCGGTGCGGCGCGTAATCGCCGCGCCGCTGCCCATCGCAACGGCGGCAGTGGAGGACTCTGCCCAGCGGAGTCCGTTGTCCCGGCGCGAGCAGCTATTGTCCGCCGCTGCCCGAGCGTTCCGCGAACGGGGATTCGGCGCCGTGAGTATGGATGACATCGGCAGTCAGGTCGGGGTCGTGGGGCCAGCGCTCTACCGGTACGTCGACACCAAGGCCGAGCTGCTCGCGGCTGTGCTCGGTCGGCTGCACGAGTGGCTCGCCCTCGAATTGTCCCGTGCGATGAGGACCAACTGCGACGACGCTGAAGTCCTGGCCCTGATCGTCCGCGGATATGTCCGCGTCGCACTGGAGGCCACGGACTTGCTTGCGGTGTGGCTCACCGAGCGCCTCAATCTGCCCGAAGCAACACGGGAGCCGCTCAACCGGTTGGAAGCGGACTACCTCGCCGAGTGGCAACGCTGGCTCTTGGCCGCCCGGCCCGAGCTGACCGATGCCCGGGCACTTGCCCTTGTCAAGGCTGGTAAAACTCTCGTCGACGACCTGGTGCGGATCCCGCACCTGCGTGCCCTCCCGATTCTCCCGGAGGAGCTAGAGACAGCTGTGTTCGCGGTAATGGACATTGCGCCTCGCTGAGCTACTGGCGCTGCAATGTAGTCGAAGGTTGCATCGACCCGGCTGACTGTCGTCGTGAGGTGCACGGTCGGAAGAACTCATTCCTGAGTACTGCAACCACACTCGGGCGGGTTTGTGCCAGCAGCTCAGCCGGTTGGTTGACCGGCTGTCGGCGGCTGACCTGGTTCGGTGTGGGCATTGGCCGGTCTGTAGCACTCACTCGAACAGATTGAGGTTGATCGAGTGTGCTAGTGCCAGGTAGCCGGTGTCGTTGCCGTGCAGGTGATCGCCCATATGGTGGCCGTCTTTGACGCGCCCGGGACAGCCGGCGTCGCGCCACACGGCGTCGAAGTCCAGGATCGCGTCGAACGCCGAACTGCTGCGGATCCGACGTGGCGACGGGCTACCTCGCCAGCGGGGGTATTCAGCTCCGACCCGCCGAACGGAGTCAGCGTGGCGCCGAAGACCGCCACACCGCAGTCGTGAGCTCTGTCGATGACCTGCCGGTAAGCGCGGATGACGTCGGCGGTGGAGACAGGGACATCGGTGGTCATGATCGCGGCCGTCTCCGGGTCCACCTCGCCAGGCGCGACGGAAGAGGCGATGTCGTTGAGGACTTGGAACAGGATCAGGTGGGTCACTCCGGGTACGGCGAGTGCGTCGCGGTCGAGCCGCCGTTGCCGCTGACTGCGCCGACCATGTGGCCGGGCCGTTGGGCCACGATCGGGCGTGGTGTCCGGTTGATCTCGCCGGTTGGTTCGATGAATCGGCGGCGGTTCAGGCCGAGGTGTTGTAACTGCCGGGTCACCGTCGTGACTGCGATATCGACACCGGCGCAACGGAGTTCGTGGGCGATGCGTCTGGATGCCTGCTAGCAAGCCACGTCGGTCCAAGACCCGTTGGTCGGTCAGGCGACGGCTTTGTTGTAGGCATCGACGATTTCGGCGGCGATGCGGCCGCGCGCGGAGACTTTGTGGCCGTTCTCCGCGGCCCAGGTGCGGATCGCGGTGAGATCGCTGCGGTTCCGCGCCGGCTTGGTCGGTGCCGGAGTGGTTCGACTCGTCGACTTGGCTGTACGGCCGGTCTTGCGGGCGTGCGAAACCCATTGCTCAAAGTTGTCGCGGAGCTTGGCGGCGTTGGTCTCGGAGAGGTCGATTTCGTAGAGGGCGCCATCGACACCGAAGGTGACCGTTTCGGTAGCGGGTGTGGTGCCGTCGATGTCGTCGACGATGTTGACTACCACTTTGCGTGCCATGCGGGTGTTCCTGTCTGGTCGATGAATTGGCCGACGCTGCCGCCCGGGTTTGGGAGGCAGCATGGATGACTATCTCACGCCCGGACTTCTCACATGCACCGCGGTTTCGGCGATCGACGGATGGCAGGTGACCGGGTCGAGTCCAGGTGGGGAGCTTCGTTCGGGAATAGTTGTCCGGAGCTGCGCTGTTTGTGGGCTTGGGGCAACAGTCCACGTCGAACTTGCTCGAGAGCGGTCCGGCTTTCGTGGGGGTTGCTTAGTGTGGTCTTCCACGGCCTACGGACAGCGCGGGTACGCCAATTCGATATATCTCACCTCCTTCAAACACGACGGGACCCGGGCTGGCGCCACATCGACCCGCAGCTAGCACTCGACTGCCAAGCGGCGTGGCTATGCCAGGTCTGCGGGCTCGGGCTCCCACCACGCGCATGGGTAGTCGTCGACAGGTCTGGTGAAGTGGTTTCGGGAACTGCGCTGCACCAGGCATGCATGGCCATGGCAGCTGCCCGGTGCCCGCGCCTGCGAGCCGCGACCGATCTGAAACCCTTGAAGTCGACCGCGGGCAGATCCTTGCCGACGACGTTCCCCTGTCGGAATTCCCTACCGTCGAGCATTGCGACGACTTCGGTCCGTACGGAAGTGACTGCGCTATTAGCGTGTAGCCGGGGGCCATCCCGACGGCACCTGCCCATCCGAACGATCGGTGGTCGGCGTCCCAGCCTCGGCTGGTGCATAGCGCCTCAGCAAGCTTAGGGCCGTGATAACGCTCACCAATGAGATGGCTGAGTAACCGAGCGCGATGCCCCACTGTGCGCTTCGTGGCTGACTGACCGTATCGCCTGCGGTCGATGATACGAATCCACTGGCAGCAAGAACGAAGCTGTAGATGCCGGCACCCGCAGCGCCTCCGATGGTCTCGCCAGCCGACCACATCCCTGCAAGAACCCCCGCACGGCGATGACCGGACTCATTCGCGTCGGCGGCCAACGTGTCGGCGAGCATGGCTTGCGGCAAGATCTGTGCCCCGGCGAAGCCGACACCGGCGACCAGGACAGCTGCGCAGGTGACCTCAAACCTGACCGAGTGTTCCACGTTAGGTAGCGCGGCCACTACGAGTGCGCCTGCGCCGAAGATCGAAAGCGCCACGGTCAGGCAGGATTTCTTGCCGTACACCACCGCAGCACGACGCCATGCTGGCATTGTCAGCAGCATCGGCCCTATCGCACAGAGGAACAGCGGCGCGAGCGCGCTGTCCGATCCAAGTATCTGCTCGGACAGGTATGGCAGACCCGCCAGCGTGACGGACATGACCACCTCGATAAGCACGAACACCCCCAGCAGGGTGCGAAACGGTCGGTTCCGGCGTACCGCGCTCAGCGACTCGCGCAGCGATCCAGCCTGTAGCGACGAGGTCACCGCCGCTGCGCGGGTGGATCGACGAGCGCTGTAGATCGCGCCGCACGCGCCTGTAAAGATCAAGCCGCTCATGGCGAAGGCCATCACTTGGTATTCGCCATGTTCGCCACCATCTGCCGCAGCGAACGACGAGGCCATCCCCGCGACCATAATCATCGCCACACCCAGCCAGGCCGTGCGCCACGCCATCATCGACGTGCGTTCCTCGGAACTGGCCCCGAGTTCGGCGGGCAGAACGCTGTAGGGGATCACGAAGGCAGAAAAACCGAGTCCCGTCACCGCCAGTGCAGCGCCCACCCACCACGCAGCGCCATTGCCGCTGACAGGGGAGTGGAAGATGGATACGAACCCCAGGGGGAGCACCACCATTCCCGCGATCATCCAAGGTCTACGAGGCCCCAGGCGTGACACAGTCGAGTCGGACAATCTCCCGATGATGGGGTTGTAGACCAGGTCGAGCAACTTGGGTAGGAAGACGACGAATCCTGCCAGCGCGGCAGTGACGCCAAGAATGTTGGTCAGATAGTACAAGAGGACCAGGCCCGGCACCATGGCATAGGTTGCAGTTGCCAGGGATCCGAGGCCGTAAGCCAGGCGAGCGTGAGTCGGGAGCGCGAACCCCTGCCGGGGGCTATCGGCGGTCAGCGTCACAGTATGCCTTCCTAGGGGCGCCAGTCCAACGGAGTAGGCATCGGTCCGAATTTGTCGTGGTAGGCGATGGCGGGAACGCCGCTCATGCAGCCATCAGATTGATGCTCGGTTGCGGCGTTCTCGATGCGTACGTTTGCGCGGTGAAGGACGTGTTCTGGAACCGGATCGTGGGCTACTCGATCGACTCGAGGATGAAAGCTCGCCTCGCCGTCGAGGCTCTGGGCTCGGCTGCGGCGCGACACCGCATACGGGAATACATCGCACTGGCTAAGGTTCGATCGGATCCAGGATCTGCGGCTGCTGTTCGGTCGTATCGAGCTGGGAGTGTTGGGTGTGCCTCAGCGGGGAAGCATTGCCTTCATCATGGCGACCAGACGGGACGCGCTGATCTCGTTGTCCTCGCGGAGCGCGGCAACGATATTGCGGAGAAGTTCGGGAGAAGGCTTGGCGCCGAGGAAATCTCGTGTGGCCGGAGGTCCCCACTGTGCCAGTCCGGTCGCCGACATCGGGGCCCATCCGGTGGGCACGGTGGCGTCGAACAGGTCGCCATCGGAGAAGTGCTCGACCATCAGATGGTCCGGGTCTCGCCAGTAGTCGAACAATTGGCTGCCCTGAATGTGCCTGCCAATCCCCCACGCTCGCTGGTAGCCGTGGTCTGCGAGGTATTGGCCGCCGGCCGCCATGGCGTCGAGATCGCTGACCTGGTAGGCGGAATGCACGTAGCCACCGGAGGGGCCGAGGAACATCGCCAGGGTGTGATGGTCGGCCGGGTCGCTTCCGCGGTCACAACGGAGGAACGCCATGATTGGTCCACGATCGCGTTGGCTGTCGAGGAATAGGAAGTCGCTGACGATCATGCCGAGGGTGTCGAGGTACCAGTCGAGCGATTTGTTGAAGGTGCGGGTCTCCAGTACGAGGTGGCCCAGCCGCTGAACGCGAGCTGGTTCACGCAGCGGGCGCTGGGTGGCGTTGATGCGGGTGGGATGGGTCCCGAAGTTCAGTGCGAGTGGTTGCTGATCGGGCAGGGCGGGCAACTGTTCGACACCGTGCACGATTCGGACCGGGACGCCGTTCGGGTCTCGTAGCGAGACGACGCGACCACCGCCGGGTTGGCGCAGGAAAGTCGGCAGGGTCCCAGTCCGCCGGGCGAGCCGTTCGAAGTCGCCCGCGTCGGCCGCGTGGAAGGCGGGGCCGACGAAACGAGACGCGGGTCCTTTACGGATGACCAGACTGTGGGTGCCAGGGAACGTGCCACGCAGGTACAACGACTGCGTGGTGCGCTCGACGGTGGCGAGGCCGAAGGCGTGAGCAAATCGTTCGGCCTGGTCGAGGTCGGGTTTCTCGAATTCCAGCCACGCGAGATCTGTGACCTTGACGACCGGGTTGCTGACTCGTCCGGGCCGCTCGCCGCGCAATGCGCCCTCGTCGCTGTGCAGATCTTGATGCGCCGTCTTCGTCATCGTGGGTATACCGGCCCGTCGTTTCCATGACCGGGCCGGGCGGGGTGTCTGCTCAGGCCGAGTCTCCCAACATGTCAGATCCTCATCATCGAACACGCGCAACAATCTTGTCAACTGACAATTAAAATGTTGTCGCTACCTCAGGTAACATGCTTGCGTGAGCGAGATTGTTCAACCCAAGGTTCCCGGACGTCCGAGGGCGGGCGAGTCGCCTGCTGCGCGGGAGGAGATCCTGGCGGCGGCGTTGCATGCGTTCGCGCGCCATGGCTATGAGGGTGTGTCGGTGCGGACATTGCAGCGTGAGCTCGGAGTCAGTCACAACCTGATCAATCAGCGTTTCGGGTCCAAGCAGGGGCTGTGGCGGGCGGTGGTCGACTGGGCGTTCGGCAACCTGGTTGCCGAGCTGGGGGCGCTGCTGGATCCAACCCTGGACGATCCGCTCGATCAACTGCATCACGTGATCAGTAGATTCGTCGAGTTCAGTGCGGCGCACCCTGAGCTGCTGGCGCTGATGAACATCGAGGGCGCGTCCGACACCGAGCGTCTCGACTACATCTATGACACCTATGTCACCAAGGTCTTTCGTCCGATCGGTCAGTTGACCGACCATCTTGTGTCAACCGGCCGGATCCGGCCTATTCCGCTGCGCACCCTGCATTTCCTGATTGCGCACGGCGGCGCCGCACCGTTCAGTCTTGCGCCGTTGGCGCGCCGCTTCGATCCAGTCGACCCGCTGCTGCGATCCCAAGTCCGCAACCATGCGCAACTGGTCGCGGACCTCATTATCGAGGGGCTGCGCGTCCGATGACTTAGATGTGTCAGCTGTCAAAATAGTTGTTGACACCTGACAATATTACTCCTACGGTGTGTGCATGGTTGAAAACCACGCACCGGTCGCCATCGTCGGAGCCGGTCCAGTCGGCATGGTGCTCGCGCTCGAGCTGGCGCATCACGAGATCGACTCGATCTTGATCGAAGCTCACGCGAGCACCACGAAGTTCCCGAAGATGGACGAGACCAACCCGCGCAGCATGGAGTTGCTCGCGAGGTTGGGCATCGCGGACGAGATTCGCGCCGCAGGGGTAGCGCCGCATTTCAGCTTCGACACCGCATTCTGTTCGTCGCTGGCCGGGTATGAGTACGCACGGTGGTCCGACCCCTCGGTCGAGCAGATGCGCGAGCGGATCGCGCGCGCCACCGACGGCACCATGCCGGCCGAACCCTGGCAACGGATCTCGCAGGAGTATGCCGAGGCGGTACTGATGCGACGATGTCTCGACAACCCTCGCATCAGCGTTCATCGGCCGTGGCGAGCAAATTCGATCACTGAGTGTGGCGAGGTCGTCACGATAGAGACGGTCCATGTCGAGACCGCAGAGCGGCGCACGGTATCGGCGCAGTACGTCGTGGGTTGTGACGGTGCCCGCTCGCAGGTCCGCGCGTGTCTCGGTGTCGAGCAGGACGGGATGGAGAACATCCTCACGCTGGCCCTTGTCCATTTCCGGTCCCGTGATCGGCGCCGCCTACACGCGCATGGCCAGTTCTGGCATCTGTACTTCGCCTCCGGAGGCATTCTCATTGCCCAAGACGAGGGCGACACCTGGACGTTGCACGGTCTCGTGCCGCCGGATACCGATCCGGACGACATTGATCCGGTTGCATTCGTCCGCCGTATCTGCGGGGCGCCGGTTGAAGTAGACGAAATTTTGGCACAGTCACTTTGGCGGCCGAACGTGTTGCTGGCCGACCGTTTCCGCAAAGGCCGAGTCTTCTTGGCCGGCGATGCTTGTCACCAGGTGATTCCGAATGGTGGCTATGGAATGAACACCGGTATCGGCGATGCCGTGGATCTCGGCTGGAAGCTGGGCGCGGTACTCAACGGTTGGGGTGGCGAGGTCCTGCTCGACAGCTACGAGATGGAACGCCGCCCGGTCGCTGAACGCAACCGCGACTGGTCGTTCCGGCATGTCGGGGTGCAGCTCGAGATTCAATCAGAGGTCGATCTCGACCTCATCGGGGCTGCGTCAGACGAAGCGCGGCGGCATCGTCAAGAGATGGCGGCGTTCATTGCCACACGTCGTGGAGAGGCATGTAGCCCCGGAGTCGAGTACGGCTACTGCTACGACAACTCCCCGGTTATCGTGCAGGAGCCGGGTGAGGTGCCGCCGTTGGATCCGTTGCGCTATAAGCCGACCACGCGTCCAGGCGCGCGAGCCCCGCATGTCGTACTCGTGGACGGCCGCTCGATTCTGAGTCAGTACTCGCGCGCGTTCACCCTGGTCGATCACGGTGGAATCGGTGGCGAAAGGCTGGTCGAGGAAGCACGGGCTGCCGGAATCCCCATCCAGCACGTCAACGGAGCGTCAGCGGCGAGCGCGGCCGTCTATGAGCGTGCGCTAGTTCTGGTTCGCCCGGATGGCCATGTCGCCTGGCGCGGGGAGTCGGTGGACGACGATCCTGCCGCGATCTTGGCCATTGTTACCGGGCAAGTCGCGGTTTCCACCGCTGCACCTCAGGAAGAGGCAACTCGATGAGCATCCCCACCCCCCAGATGGTCGTGAACGCGCTGTCGATGCGCACGCTCGGCGAGGCATTTCTCGCCACCGCAGCTGCGCGCGGTGACAAGCCGGCTCTGGCCACCGAAGACGGCACGCTGGCAATTACTTGGCGCGAATACGGTGAGTTGGCCCGCCGCGCCGCGGCTGGCCTGGTCGGACTCGGAGTACGGCGTGGCGACACGGTTGGACTGCTGTTGAGCAACCGGCCAGAGTTCCACCTGGCAGACGCCGGTGCGCTGCTGATCGGGGCGACACCCTTCTCGATGTACAACACCTATCCGCCGGCGCAGCTGGCTCACCTGCTGGCTGATACCGGCGCGCGGGTCGTTGTTACCGAGCCCGCCTTGCTGCCGGGGTTGCTGGCAGCCCGGGACTTCGACGGCACCGCCGTCGAAACGATCGTCCTTGTCGGTGAACCCTGCGAAGGCACGACTCCATGGTCGCGAGTCATCGAATCGGACTCCACCGCAATAGATCTCGATACATTGATGGGTGAGGTCGAGCCCGAGGACGTCGCGGTCATCAGCTACACCTCGGGAACAACGGGCGCGCCCAAGGGTGTGCAGCTCACCCACCGCAATCTGCTGGCGATGGCCGATTCGGTCTTACAGGTCATGGCTGTTGATGCCGATTATCACCTGCTGTCGTACCTGCCGCTGGCTCACGTCGCCGAACGAGTCTGCAGCCACTACATGCCGATGGTGGTCGGCTACTCGATTACCAGTATCCCGGTGTTGAACCAGATCGCCGCCGCCCTACCGAAATTCCGCCCGCACATGTTCTTCTCTCCGCCAAGGTTGTGGGAAAAGATGCGTGCGGCTGTCCAGGCGTCGATCGCAGCCAACGAGAATCCCGAGTTGCGGGGCCAGCTCACCCGCGCTATCGAGGTCGGCATCGAGGCGGTGCACGAACGGCAGGCCGGTCGCCGTGTGGGTGACTCGCTCGAGGCTGAACTGGCGCGGACCGAACCGCTGAGGGCTGCCCTGCGCACCCGCCTCGGCCTGGATGCGATCGTAGTCGCCATCACCGGTGCTGCGCCGTGTCCACCGCAGGTGATCGAGTTCTTCTGGGCCCTCGGCATTCCCCTGCAGGAAATCTACGGATTGTCCGAAACCACCGGCTTGATCACCATGACCCGCGCCGACGAAGCGAAACTTGGGTCGGTCGGCCGAGCCCTGCCTGGTATGGAGGTTCGGCTGGCTGACGACGGGGAGATTCTCTCTCGCGGACCGCTGATCATGGCGGGCTACCGGAACCGACCGGAGGCTACCGCGGAAATGATCGATCCGGAGGGGTGGCTGCACACCGGCGATGTCGGGCGGCTGGAGCCCGATGGGCACCTCTACGTGATCGATCGAAAGAAGGAACTTATCATCAACGCCGCTGGGAAGAACATGTCCCCAGCGAATATCGAGGCTTGCATCAAGGAGAGCAGCCCGCTGATCGGGCAGGCATGCGTTATCGGTGACGGTAGGCCATACAACGTTGCGCTGATCGTACTCGAGGCCGATGCAGTCGGTGTGTTCGCCCACGCAAACGGCCTGTCAAGCAGTACGGTCCGACAATGGTCTGCAGAATCGGCTGTGCATGTTGCAGTTCGAACGGCCATCGATCGGGCAAATGCGGGGCTGGCCAGAGTGGAACAGATCAAACGATTCGTAATTCTGCCAGTTGAATGGCAGACGGACAGTGATGAGCTGACTCCGAGTTCGAAGCTGAAACGCCGCCCGATCGCAAAGAAATACGCCGCAGAAATCGAAGCGCTCTACGCGGAATAGATCGCACGGGCTGCGGTCAACAATAGGACACGAGGATAGAAAGAGAGCCCATGTTTATCGCTGCCGTTATTCTCGCAATCTTGCTTGCGTCGGCATTTCTCGCTGCGGGCGTCACGAAGGTCGTGGGCGCCGAAAAAGCTCTTGCCACGGCCGATCATCTGCGTGTGCCGCGTAGCCGGTATCGGGCGATCGGCGGACTTGAAACGCTCGGTGCCATCGGCGTACTGGTCGGCCTCGCCTGGGGCTGGCTCGGTGTGGCGGCGGGAATCGGGTTGCTCGCACTGATGTTCGGCGCGATTGCCAGCCACGCTCGGGTCAACGATCCCGTCAAAGCGATGGCGCCGGCACTCGGCCTCGGGCTGATCGCCGCCGCATTCATCGCAACTCGCGTGCTCAGTCTCTGACGATTTCACTCTCGAGTGCCACCGCCCGGATGGTGGTGCTCTGACCAGGAAGGAACCACATGCAAGGGTTTAAGGCGGCAACTGCGTCGTCAACGATGACGCGGGCGCAGGTCGTACTCGCCGCCGCAGTGTTGGCCGCCGCGTGCTCAACTGCCCAGGCCTACGCCGAACCAGGGAACGGCGGTTGTGGCACCGTCGAAGTCTCCACTGCCGATGAACTGTCGGCAGCTGTCGCCAATACCTGCTCGCAGAAGATCGCCGTCCGCGGAGTCATTTCCAGCCCCGCGACGATTCATCTCGCGCCCGGTCAGGAACTCAAGGGCAAGAGTGACGACGCCGCGATCACGTTCCCGGACGCGGTCGACGGTATCCAGCTCACAACCGATAATACCGTCTCGAAACTGCGGATCCAAGCTGCTCCCACGCAACGGGCGATCTTCAACGACACCGCGGTGGCCGGTCTCGGCAAAGTGAAGCTGGCGAACCTCACCACCACCGGTCAGGTGCAATTGCTGGTGAAAGACCAGGTTCGCACCGGACACGTGATCGTGGACGGACTCGATATCGTTGCTGCCGACACAACGCAACGCGAGAAGCCGCGCTATGTCTTCTATGGCAACGCCCTGGAGTCCATTCAGGGAGCGTTCCAGCTGTGGAACCAGCAGCCCGACGCGGAATCGGTTGTCAAGGCAGATCTGCGTGGTATCTCCGTCGGACGCCCCGAAGCGCCCGTGATCGGTAGCGGGGTATCGGTTTTCGGAGCGGCACCGATCTCTGTTCCCAGTGCGGATGGAACCCCGATCGGTGATGTCCTGCACCAGCTCAGCGAGCACCCGGTGTCCGGCAGTCTCCGTATCTCCACCCTCGAAACCGGTGCTCTGCACACCGACGGTGGATCGAATCCGCTCGGCTCGGCCGGCGCACAGGTCGGCTCGGGTGCCGTTTTCGTCGGGGCGCAGGCGCCTATCGAAACCATGCGTGTCGGTGGCGCGATCACCACGCGCGGGCTGAATGCCGGTGGCGTCGACCTCTTCTCCGATATCAAGTCCGTCACGTTCGATGGACCGATCGAAACCTTCGGCCCGACCGGTATCGCCATCGTCAACTGGCCGCATGTCGGAAAATTGACCGCCAACTCGTCGGTGACGACGCACGGTCTCGGCGCCCGCGGATTGAATGTTTACGCAGGCCACATCGACACCGTTCGTATGCGCGACATCACGACCAATGGACCCGGCAGCCCGGCGATCGATGTCTTTGCCGATATCGACGACCTCGGTATCGACGGCACCGTCCAGGCCAACGGCGCGCCCGGTCCGAGCCTGGTGCTCGGATCCTTCGTGATACTGCCGTCGGACGCCCTGCACGTCGCTGAAGGCGGCAATGTCGACAAGGCCAACGTCAGCGGTGTGCTGCGCACGACTGCCCCTGAAACCGCAGCGGTCCTCGTCGGACCGAACAGTCGAATCGGAACGCTCTGCGCAGCCGGTGGAATCGAGGCGACCGGAGCCGGCTCGCAGCCGGTCGACAACCAGGGAACCCTCACTCTGCAATGCCCCGCGTAACCCCACTGACGGAGTAGTTCGATGGTGCCGCCCGGCATACGTGCCGGGCGGCACCGAACTCGCAAGGAAAGACCCGATGGCAACACAACTGACCCTCACACAGTCGTTTCCGGCTTCACCGGAAGCAGTGCTCGACCTGCTCCGCGACCGCGATTTCGTCACCTCCTGCGTGCAATCGGTGAATGGACCCGAAGCCGTAGTGCTCAGCCACGAGGTCGTCGATTCTCGGCTGACAGTGACCTCCGAAAGCCCTGTACCCGCTTCGATTCTGCCCGGGCCGATGCGAAACATGCTGCCCTCCAACGCCCGTGGCACCAAGTCAGAAACGTGGAATGTTACGCCCGACGGTTACCGTGCGGCGATCGAAATTGCTGTCACCGGGGCTCCTGCCTCGGTTATCGCCGAGGCCACGCTGAAGGTCACCGAAGCGGGCGCCGACCTGTCGATCGTCGGAACAGCCGAGGTCAAGATCCCGTTCGTCGGTCCCAAGATCGAGAAGATGATGGTCGACCAGGCTCGTGAACGGCTCATCGCCGAGGGCGAATTCATCAGCGCACGCCTGGGTACAGACCCAGTTCCTGCCTAGGACCGAAGGAGAACAACTCGTGAGCATCAATCTGATCCGCTACCAGCAACAGTCAGAGGAAGCCGCCTGGGGTGTGGTTTCCGGCAACACCGTACTGCCGCTGCCAGCCGAATACAGCAGCACCGCAGAGATTCTGGGCGAGGGAGTCAAGGTGGCGCGCCACCTGCTCGCCGGCCAGAAGAAGGCGGTACCCGTACCGCTGGAGTCACTGCAATTGCTGAGCCCGGTGACTCGCCCATGCAAAGTTCTGGCCCAGGGCGCCAATTTCAAGACTCATCTCATCGAAAACAAGATGGACCCGAACCGGCCGTTCAACGTGTTCTTCACCAAGTCGAGTGCCTCGGTCTGCGGGCCGACCGACGACATCGTCCGCCCGGCGAACGTCCAGCTGCTCGACTACGAGGTCGAACTGGGCATTGTTCTCGGCAAACCGATCACGGGACCGGTCACGGTGACCCCGGAGGAACTCGGGGAGTACATCGGAGCGTTCGTCATCGCCAACGATGTGAGCGCTCGTGACGTCCAGCTCAGCGAGAACCAGTGGTACAAGGGTAAGAGCTATCGCACGTTCTGCCCCGTCGGCCCGTATCTGACGGTGCCGGATCCGCAGGAGGCGGCGCGCTGGTCGGAGCTGCGGCTGCATCTCGAGGTCAACGGAGAGCTGCGGCAGAACGAACTGGCGTCGGATATGGTGTTCGGCCCCGCCGCGACACTGACCGAGCTGTCCCAGATCGAGGACCTCGACGTCGGGGACCTGCTGATCACCGGCACCCCGGGTGGTGTCGCGTTGAAGCTGCCCAGCGCGATGGCACAGCGGATGGCGGGCCTGTTGCCGGAAGCGCGTCGGTGGCCGCTGTTCGTCAAGAGCCAGCTGCGCACCAGCGGATATTTGAAGCCCGGAGACATTGTCACTGCCGGTATCTCGACCGCGGACGGCGAGATCGACCTCGGTACCCAGCGCAACCTCGTGCGTGTCCCCTGACCGTTCACTACCGAAAGCTGTTCAACGGTGAACAGAAGCTCGAACCCCAGCACACCCGGCACCCGGGAACCGCGAACCCGGTTGCCCCATAGGCCGAAGCACTACGCGGAGGCCGAATGCCCGAAATGATCGTGAACCTCGATGCGCCGAAGCAATCGGCGACCCGGATCGTCGGCACCAATCTCACCGACACTGCCGTATCGGGACTGGAAACATTCGGGCGGGTTGTTCGACTGGCGCTCGAAGCGGTGACCGGGCTCGTGACCGATACCGTCCGACTGCGGTTCCAGTGGCGGGAGATGCTGCAAACCTGCTGGTTTCTCATCGCCGTGACCGCATTGCCCGCAGTCTTGATGGCCGTGCCGTTCGGTGTGATCGTCTCGGTACAGGTCGGCAACCTGATCAAGAACCTGGGCGCCGATGCGCTGCTCGGCGCGGCGAGCGGGCTGGGTGTCATCAAACAGGGAGCACCGATCGCGACCGGTCTGCTGCTGGGCGGGGCCGGCGCCGCCGCCATTGCCGCGGATCTGGGCGCCCGCACGATTCGCGAGGAGATCGACGCCCTGCGGGTGATGGGGGTCGACCCGATTCACCGCTTGGTCGTGCCCCGCATGGTGGCCATGGTCATCGTGGCCCCGCTGCTGAATGTCCTGATCATGTTCGCCGGAGTGATCGCCGGGTACATCGTCGCCGTCCTCTCACAGGGCGTGACACCCGGAAGTTATTGGGCCACCTTCGGTTCGTTCACCGTCGTCGCCGATATCGGAGTTTCGCTGGCCAAGTCGGCGCTGTTCGGCTTCCTCGTGGTGATCGTCGCGTGCCAGCGCGGAATGGAAGCGCGTGGCGGGCCCCGGGGCGTTGCGGATGGTGTCAATGCCGCTGTGGTGCTCTCAGTTGTGTTGATCGTGCTGGTCAACCTCGTGATCTCGCAACTGGTCGCGATGTTCCTGCCGGTGAGGATCGCCTGATGACTCCTTCTGCCTACGCCCCCCACGGACTCCGATGGCTGTTCAAACTCTTCCGTGCCCGTCGCCAGGCCACCGTGCCGGTCGAGGCGATCGGATTCGTCCTGGCCTTCATATGGCAGGTGCTGTCTTCGATCCCCGAGACGATCCACCGGTACCGAGCCGAAACAATGCGACGGATCACGGATATGACCTGGGGGAGGGGATCGTTGATCGTCGGCGGAGGCACCGTTCCGATGTTGATCGTCCTCGGCGCGGCAATGGGAGCGTTGGTGGGGATCGAGTCGTTCGCCACCCTGGACATGATCGGGCTCGGCCCGCTGACCGGCATCGTGTCGGCCTTCGCCACCACCAGGGAACTGGCGCCGATCGCGGCAGCGATCGGGTTCGCTTCGCAGGCCGGGTGCCGGATGACCGCGGAGATCGGATCGATGCGAATCTCCGAAGAGATCGACGCGCTGGAATCGCTCGGACTGCGGTCGATTCCGTTTGTCGTCACCACCAGGGTCATCGCGGGCGCTGTCGCCATCGTCCCGACCTTCCTCATCGCACTGATCCTGAGCTACCTCTCCTGCGCCACCGTGATCGTGACCTTTCACGGGGAAGCCAGCGGCGTATACGACCACTACTTCTTCCAGTTCGTCAGCGGCACAGACATCATCGCGGCCGCAGTCAAGATTCTCGTCCTCGCCGTCGTCGTGATCCTGATCCATTGCTACCAAGGGTTTTTCGCCAGTGGCGGACCCGAAGGGGTCGGCACCGCATCCGGCCGGGCAGTGCGGGCCAGTTTCGTGGCCATCATCGCCGTCGACATGATGCTGACGCTGGCGCTGTGGGGATTCAATTCACCGATCGAATTCACGGGGTAACCGATGAGAAACTACGGATTGCCCGGGGTGACCGCCGACCAACGTCGATCACTGCGCATCGGGACCGCTGCGATCGTCACCGCTGCGATAGTCGCGATTGGCGGGGTCGTCGTGGACCGCCTGGGCGGTGACGATCGAATGCGGATCATGTTGCAGACAGAGCGGATCGGCGACGGCGTCAGCGACGGAACACGAGTACGGGTGCGTGGCGTCGATATCGGGGAGGTCGAGGCCATCGATGCTCTCGGTGGTGACCGGCAGCGTGTCACCTTGGCACTGGACCGGACTGGGCTACATGGGCTCGATGACAGTCTCGCCGTCGACTATGTCCCCGCCAATACGTTCGGCATCAGCGTCATCGAACTCCGTTATGGACCGGGAGGTGCGCCGTTGACCGAGGACGGCACCATCGACCTGACCGGCCGCAACGCAGGGCGGGTGGACGACGCGACCATGGGCTACCTGATCCGATCCCTGACCCAGACCGCCACCCAGGTACTGACCCCACGGTTCGCCGAGATCCTCCGCGAGGTCGCCACCGATCTGCGCGCCTTCACGCCGATCCTTCAAATGATCGTCGTCACCGCGCAGAATATCGCCGAAACACAAAAGCATGCGCCGTCCTTTCTCATTCAGCAGTACAGCTCGACCCTCGCCGGGGCGGCACCGATGATCGACGGAACGATCGCACTGCTCGATCGCATCAACAAGATCGAGGTCCTGCGTACCGATCAGCCTCTGTTCGACGCCGGTGTCGCGATGATCGTCAACGATCTGTGGCCTGCGCTGAGCTCGCTCGGCGCGTCGATGAACCAGAACCTCGGTGACTACGCCGACATGCTGACGCCATTGCTGAGCGCGATCGCTCAGACGGTGCCGACCCCGCAGCGATCGGGTGCGCAACTAGCAGAACTCCTCGATCGCCTCGATCGGGACTTCACCGACGCGCAGGGCAACCCGGCCATGAACCTGCGAATCATCCTGAGTGGCGTGCCCGCGGTGGCTGGTCCACTGCTCGGCCCGGCGCCGATAGAGGTGGCACCGCGATGACACCGACTATCCGTACTTCGATTCGTCTGGTGGCCTTCACCGCGGTGATCGGCGTGATGCTCTTCGTCATCATCGCGGCGATCACCCGTCCGATCGGTGGTGAAGCAGATACCTACGTGGCCGAATTCACCGATGCCAGCGGGCTGAAAGCCGGCGACGACGTTCGCATGTACGGTGTCGCGGTCGGCAAGGTCCGTGCCATCACCCTCGACAGCAATATCGCCGAGGTGCGGCTCACCGTGCACAGCGGGCATCCGATCTTCGACAACACCATGCTGGCAATCCGCTACCAGAATCTGACGGGTCAACGCTACGTCGATATCCAGCAACCGGACCAAGCCGGCGGCTCCGTTGCTCCGGGAGCAACTATCGACACCAATCACACCCTGCCTTCGTTCGACATCACCACGCTGTTCAACGGACTACAGCCAGTGTTCTCAGAGTTCTCCCCGGGCGCACTGAACCAGTTCGCCGAAAGCATGCTCGCGGTGATCGAAGGCACCGGACACGGCCTCGGCCCGGCCATGGACGCGGTCGAGAACCTCAGTCGCTACGTCACCGACCGCCAGCAGGTCATCTCCGCGCTGGTGCACAACCTGCAGACCATTTCCGATCGAATCGGCGGCCGCTCGCCACAGCTGATCACGCTGATAGCTGGTCTCGCCGAAGTCTTCACCGCCCTCGACCAGCGGATCGACGGAATGATCGACTACGCCCTGACCGTGCCGCCCCTGCTGCTGCCGCTGGACCATCTCGCGGCAACCCTGGGACTCACCCCGGACCCCAACACCGATCTGAACGCGTTGATACACAAAGCTTTTCCTGATCCGCAAGAGGCGCTCGACGTCCTCGGGCGGTTGCCTGGACTGCTGCAGTCGCTCAACGCCATGCTCGGCGGCGAACCCGGACCGGATGTTAACCCGGTCTGCTCCCACGGCGACGCACCCGTACCGGGCATCGCACAAATTCTTATTCGCGAGCAAAGGATCTCGATATGCGATCGTTGATCCACAACTGGATTCGCAAGCAGGCGAGCTTCTTCCGGCGTCGAGGCGCGACGTGGCGCCCGCGGTCGGATTTGCGCCTCGGTGTCGTCGGGGTGGTCGGAATCGTCGTGGTACTCGTTGCCGCCGGTGTGCTCTACGTGCTGCCTTTTGGCAAGACGACCTACCATGCCCGGCTTTCCGAGGCAGGTGCGGTCGAGGTGGGAGACGACATCCGCCTCGCCGGTGTCCCGGTCGGCAGTGTTACCGAGTTGATCCTGCGGCCCGGCCATGTCGACATGGCGTTCACGGTCGATGGCAAGGTGTTCGTCGGCGATCAGAGCACCCTTGATGTGCGCATCCTGACCTTCGTGGGTGGCCACTACATCGCGCTCACCCCGGCTGGAACCAGCCCGCTCGGTGACGGAGTGATCTCCGCCGATCGCGTCCGGCTGCCCTACAGCCTGATGCAGGTCTTCCAGGATGCGGCTCAGCCGGTACGCGATGTGAACGGGGACACCGTTCGCAGAAACTTCGCCGCGCTCGATACCGCACTGTCCACGACTCCGGAAGGTCTGCGCGAGATGGGCTCGGCCATCGACTCTCTCGTCGATGTCATGGTGCGGCAGAATTCCGACATTTCCCGCACGCTGACGGTCGCCGATGAATACCTCACGGCGATGAGCGACGCCAAATCCGTCTTCGGTCGTCTGATCCACAACATCGATCTGATCGAAACTGTGCTCATAGACAAGCGCGCCGAAATAAGACTGGCTGTCGATCACACCAATATGTTGTTCTCCCGGATCGCCGCCATCGAGACCTCCTGGGAGAGCACTCTGCGGCCGATGGCACAACGACTCGCCGAAGCGATCCCGGACCTCGAACGTCTCCTCGAACGTCTCGGCGGGGTCATCGACGATATCCACACTCTGGGAAACGAATTGCGCAGCCATATTTCCCCCGACGGCATCACCGTAGACCAGTCGTCGACCATCGTTCATGGTTCGGGATTGTGTATCCCGGTGCCCGGGAGGACCTGCTGATGTTGCACCGGATCCTCGCCTCGAGGGGTTTCGTATCCGTCACGGGCGTCGCGGCGCTCGCCGCGATGGTGACGACCGCGTATCTCACTGTCGTGCAACCCATCCACAAGACGATGTCCTACTGCGCGGTGATGCCCGACGCGATCGGGCTCTACGTCGGAAACCACGTCACGCTGCTCGGGATCCCGGTCGGCTCCGTCACCGCCATCGCCCCACAGGGAAAACAGGTACGGGTCGATTTCACCGTCGACTCGCGCTATTCGCTTCCCGTCGACGCCGCGGCCGCCACGGTGTCACAGACCTTGGTCGCCGACCGTGATCTCGCGGTGCTGGGCAATCGTGGCGCCGAAGGTCAGTGGGACCCCCACACCTGCATTTCCAACACCCTCACGCCCAAGAGCATCAGCGAAACCCTCGACGCGTTGAGCAATCTCGCTGACGAGCTCAACGGTGGCAGCGACCCCGCTCAGCAGAATCAGATCGGAGGCGGGTTGTCCGCCCTGGACAATTCCACGACCGACCTCGGGCCCCGCATCAATGACATCATTCACAAACTGGGTGTCGCGCTGGCCGCGCCCGACGCTGCGATCGGGCATATCGGCGCCGTCGTCGACGCCCTGACCAGCCTGTCCGCCAGCGCAGCGGGCGGATGGGGTGATATCAAGTCGATGCTGACCCGCTTCGCGCCGGTGCTGGATCAGGTCAACAACGAACTCGTCGCGCCGGTCATCGAGATCCTCGATTCGCTGTTTCGATTCTTGCCGATCTTCAACGAGATCACCACGATGTACGGGAGCGTCATCCACCGCGGCCTCGGCGCGACGGTTCCGCTGGTGCGACTCCTTGCCGCCAATATCGGCACCCTGCACGAGATCGTCTCTATGATCCCTTCGATCACCACCGCTTTGACCGAATCGATCGACCCGGCGACCGGTGCTGTCGCGATCGACTACGCGCCACCGAAAGTCGCTGTACCCACGCAGGATTCGCAACAAGTATGCGCCGCGATCAATGCTGTCGCACCGGGTCACTGCACCGACGCAGCGAATGGACTGGTGGATGTCGAATTGGTTCAGCTCGTTCTCGGAATGGCGGGTGCGCGATGACTCCGAAAAACCACGATGCGCCGTCGCGTCGCTGTCGCATTCGCATTCGCACAACTCGCGTCGTCGCCCTGGCCGTCGGGGTGATCGTGGGTGGTAGCGCCTGCAGTTTCGATCCCTCGTCGATTCCCCTGCCCGGAACCACCGTTTCGGGGCAAACGTACCCGGTGATGATCGAGTTCCCGAGCGCGCTCAACCTGCCGCCGCGCGCCAAGGTCGTCGCCGCCGGCGCACAGATCGGCGACCTTTCCCGGGTGGACATCGTCGACGCCTCTGCCGCCCGGCCCGGCTATGTCACCGCACAGATCCGCATCACAGACTCGGTGAAACTATCGGTCGACACCACCGCGCAACTGCGGCAGAACACGGTGCTCGGCGACGTCTTCATCGCGCTGACGACCCCACCGGGCAGCGCCGTGACAACCATCGAGCCGGGCGGGACGATCCCGCTGTCGCACACCAGCCCGGCTCTCCAGATCGAAGACCTCATGGCAGGCATGGCAACCTTCTTCAACACCGGCGCGGTCAATCAGTTTCAGAACATCATCGACCGGATGAACGGCATCTTGCCGCCCGATCCGGCGAGTACCGCCCACACCTTCGACGTCATCGGTTCCGATCTCACCGACGTGGCCGCGAACCTCGATCAGGTCGATCGATTCCTGGACGCGGTCTCCGCCGACACCGCCGCCGTCCTCGACAACGGCCAGGCGCTGGACGAGTTGCTCACAGATACGGGCGCGACCCATGTCACCAGCGCCATCACCTCGATTGTCGAAGTGTTCCGCATCCTCAGCGATCTCGGCGGCGTCGCCCACGATTGGGTGTGGCTCGCACCGCTCGTGGCCTCCGGCGACGCGGCGGCCAGCGCTTTCATGCCTCTCGCGTTCACCGATCGACCATTGGATCTGAGCGCCCCTTCGAACTTGAACAAACTCGTCGCACTCCTGCGCGACAAGATCATTCCCTTCGCCTCCAGTCCGAAGATCAATATCACCGGCGTGGACATCGCACCATCGGAAGCCGCTCCGGTCGCAGCGGCAGATCAGGTGGATCAGATCATCGCGACGCTTCGGATGATCGGAGCCGTGCGATGAAGACGGCCACGATCTCCTCGGTCGGCGCCATCGCCGCGGTATTCATCCTCGGCGCCTCCTACCTGACCTTCGGCATCGCCCGCGTCGACTGGTTCCGCGACTACACCACGGCGACCATGATCCTCACCGACTCGGGCGGCCTTGCCGACGGCTCGCCCGTCCTGCTCACCGGAATTCCGGTCGGCCGGGTCATGACCGTAGCCAACACCATCGACGGCGTGCGGGTTCAGATCCGGATCGAGGACACCTACCGTATCCCCACCACCAGCACCGCCCGCATCGAAAGCCTGTCCACCCTGGGCGAGCCCTACATCGAATTCAGACCCACCACCGACGGCGGGCCCTACCTGCGCGACGGGCAGCTGGTCGACGCTCAGACCATCCGCATGCCGACCTCGATCCCCCAGCTCGCCCGAACTGTCACCACCCTGCTGAACCAGCTCGATCCCGCCACCATCGCCTCGCTGATCAACACCATCGATCAAAGCCTGGCGGGGACCGAAGCGATTGTTCCGCGGCTGGCCCGTTCAACCGATCTGCTGGCCGCGACCATCCTCAGTCGCACCCCGCAGATCCGCAGCCTGCTCACCGACCTGCAGACGATGGGAGGCGACATGGACTGGACCGGCCCCTCGATGGCCGCCGCCGGCCCGCTCTGGGGTGAACTGGGCGTCAGCATCGACGGCCTCACCGAGGTGATCGCAGAATTCGTCCGCCGCAGCGAGATTCCCGGCCAATACACCGACGGCGACGGAGTGGTCCCATTTCTCAATGATGTCTCGGCCTACCTCGACACCATCGGTCCGGACCTGAAAACGCTCGCACCTGCTATCGCGCCGCTCGCGGCTACGGCCACGAACGCCGTGCCGCCGATAGACATCAGCGCGCTCATTGCCCAAGCCCTCGACGCGACCACCGCGGATGGTTCTATACCACTGCGAATTCGACTCAAATAGCAACCGCGCAAACAGAATTGGAGTTCAACATGTCATCTAGTGTCATCGAGACAGACCCGAATGCGACCGAGCAGAACGGTACCGCGGACCCACCACCTTCGCACCCCACTGCGGCCGGTGGGCGCCGCACGACTGTTTCCCTGCCGCTGTCGACGGTGCTCGCCGTTGCGGTGGCACTCATCACCCTCATCGTGACAGGGGTGCTGACCTGGCTGCTGTTGTCTGCTCGACAGGATCTGTCCGATCGCGACCGCGCTGCCGCCGATCGCAAGCACGCAGAACAGGTCGCCACCAACTACGCGCTCGGCGCCTCCACGATCGATTATCGCGACCTGAGGACGTGGCAGGCGAAGCTCAAGGCTCAGACGATCCCGTCGCTGGCCAGCAAATTCGATGCCAC
The DNA here is from genome assembly GCF_053608285.1 of Nocardia sp. NPDC055053. Classification (NCBI taxonomy): domain Bacteria; kingdom Bacillati; phylum Actinomycetota; class Actinomycetes; order Mycobacteriales; family Nocardiaceae; genus Nocardia; species Nocardia sp. NPDC055053. The sequence continues at coordinate 91,890 of NZ_JBSGVD010000019.1, forward strand.
CGCACCGGCACTCCAAGACATCCTGGTTCCTCTGCAGTGGACCTCGACCGCCAATCCCATTGCCGCCGTGGTGGCTTCGGAGAATGGTGGGGCCTACGAGGTCGACGTCTTCCTGAACGTATCTTCGACCAACGCCCAGACGCCGAACGGCGGACAAACCACCGTCACATACACCGTGACCGTCGATCGAAATGACAACTGGCAGATCTCCGATGTCGGAGGCATGGACGCCGCACTGCCTGTCAAGTGACCCCGGTGGTCGTGACACGCATATTTGCCTGGAGAGAACAAACGTGGTGATCGACGAATGAGGCGAGTATTCCAGCGCGCGATCTGGTGCGTTCAGTCGAGAATCCGTACACGGTCGCTGTTCTGCCGATTCTGCGGTCTGGCCCTGTTTCGTGCGGTCGATCCTGCTTCGGGATACTGCTCTAGCGTCTGCGCCGAACGGTCCGCGGCGCGCATGATGACGTATGTGTGGATTCGGTTCTGATCGAAGATGCACACGCCGGCTGCGCGCGAGGCGCACGGACGGAGCGCGCGTACGGAGTCGGCGCAGGTCCAGATCTACCGGCAGATGCGGGCAGAAAATCCTCGACGGGCTCTGGATCGGCCGTGACGACTTCCCTGGCGTACGGGATCTTGCAGACCGTTTCGGTGTGAGTGTCATCCTGTCTCGAAAGCTCTGGAACGGCTCGGGCGGGAAGGGCTCCTCGACCGTGGTCGCGGCTGTCAAGGCCGAGCCACATTCATCGCCCAACCCGAGCCGCCTGCCGAATCCGTTCCGCATTTTCTTCTCCGGAGCGGGATTCGCCGCTGCGCTACGAACTCATTGACTTCGTCGGTGGATGTTGCTGCGGCGCAGTGCATTCCGATATGTCTGTCGTGTCCGACGATGACGCCGGCCGTCGCGGGTGCGGTCGTGCGGATTGGTCCGGTCATCGTGGCGCTGTTGATGTCGCCACCCTTGTCGACTCGAATCGCATTGGAGGGCAAGGTCGTGTAGCTACCCAGTGCCAGGCCGGGTGTGCCTTTTGCCTCGACCGCGCACTCGACGTTCAGACTTCCGATCGAGGCGGACACGTCGATGGCGGGCTTCCTGGGCCGTCGGAGTGCACATCGCCCAGATTCACGCGGACGATGTCCGGCATAGGCGTTGGGGGCTCGGGCGCCTGTGCTGTGGGTGGTCGGGGGAGCGTTGACGCTCAACGTGCCGTAGAGAGCGCCGGCGGCGAGAGTGGAGACCTTGACGCTATCCGAGGTCGGATTCAGGCTGTGCTGGTGTAAGACGTCGCCGATTGGTGTGCCATCGGGGCTCGGCGCGGTGACCGACATCGCGCCGAAGATTTCGACACCACTGCCGGTTACGGGGACATCGGGACAGCCGACGGTGATGCTGCGTAAGTCAGCGGTGATCGCTGCGGCGGGGTCGGGTTGGCGATTCCACAGGGTGAACGCGCCGTGCAGTGCTTGCGGACTATTGCCGTAGAACGGGTATTGCGGCCAGTGGTATCGGCGGCGATGGTATCGAGCTCATCGACCTGGACGTCGCTGCTACGAACCTGATCGGTGGCCAGCAGGTCGAGAGATGGTGTTGTCGGTGGAGACGAAGACGCCGTCGATTCCGTGAGGGAAGATCAGCGCTGCGTCGCCGGTCGTCCCGACCAGTCGCTGGCCGGGCCGAAGGGCGATGGTGGAGGTGCTGGTCACCTGACCTTGGATCTTGATCTCCCTGGTGCACGGGTCCTTTGCCGCCGCGTTCGGGTGCTCGGCGTTGGACACGATATATGGACAACTGACAACATATGTACTAGATTGCTGGTGAGACGCAGGAGAGTATCGATCCGCGTCGGCCCCGACTCCCGGCAATGACGGCGGCTCGAGTTCAGGGGAAAAGGAACAACGGAACAATCCTGGAGCCGTCACATGAATCACGAGGAATCTCGCTCGTCCGTCGCCCCGAATCCGGGATGTGCGACCACGATGTTGGCCGACCCGGTGCAGCGTGCTCTCGCATGGTCCCAGCCGGCGGACAGCCTGCTGGATCTCGCATTCGCACCCTGGGTGCGGTGGTTCTCCCCGACATACCACGGAACCGAGAACTTGCGGCAGGACCGCCCGACGCTCTATGTCGCAAACCACGCCGTCTGGGGAACCGCGGAAGTGCTGCTCAGCCTGCATGGCGTTTACCAGACCAGCGGTAGCATGCCTCGGTCGTTGGCGGATCGTCTGCATATGCGTATACCGGGCTGGCGGGACCTGCTCACCGCGCTGGGATCCGTCGTAGGAGATCGCGAAATCACTCGCACGCTGATGCGCAATGGTCACGACGTCCTCGTGCTGCCGGGAGGGCAGCGTGAGGTCTTCAAGACCCGCAGCGAGCGATACCGGCTGGTGTGGAAGCATCGCACCGGATTCGTGCGTTTGGCAGTGGAAGAGGGGTACACGATCACCCCGGTCGGGGTGGCCGGTGCCGATGACGTGTTCGACCACATCCTCGACGCCGATGATTACCGCGTCGGCCCGGTGGGAAGAACGATTGTCCGCGCGGGTGTCGCGGCAGGCGTGTTTCGCAACGCCGACGAATTGCCGCCGATCGTGCGCGGTATCGGGTGGTCACCGATACCTAAACCCCAGCCTTTCCACGTCACCTACGGTGCGCCGATCGACCTGTCCGAGTATCGAGATCGGACCGACGATCCCGAGGCTCTGCTGCAGGCGCGGGCGATCGTGGCCGATTCGCTCGAATCCGCCATCGCCTATGGACTCGAACGTCGGCGTGAGCAATCTCCGTGTCTCAGCCCGCTGCGCCGCTGGCTCAACACGGCGATGTGAATCCGACGAGGCGTAGCGACCCGGGACGTCCGCGAAACCAAGCGGGTGCGGGTATCCGGCCAGGAACTCGGCCTGGTCGTCCACGGCGGGTCAACGTCGCGACTATGATCGAGACGGTCGGGGCACTGATTCCACGTCGAGAGGGTGGGCAGATGACCGGCTGCGACAACGGATGGCCGACTCGGTCGGTACCGGATTCTCTCGGCGCGGTCGCCGCGCGGATTTCACCGAGCGGATGAGCCGACGGTGGGCGACCGCGACGTGGAGGCAACACAGCGCGACCTGAGCTTCGGTATCGCCGCGGAGTTAGCCGCGGCCGGATTCGATGATGCGCAGGAGATCGGCCGCGGTGGCTTCGGTGTGGTGTATAGGTGTGTCGAGCATTCGCTCGACCGTCTGGTGGCGGTGAAGGTTCTCGACACCGAGGTGACCGAGGAAGACCGGGCGCGTTTCCTGCGGGAGCAGCGGGCCATGGGGCGGTTCGCCGCGCATCCGCACATCGTGCAGATCCTGCACGCGGACATCACCGCAACCGGCAAGCCCTATCTTGTGATGCCGTTTCACGCACGGGGGTCGTTGCTGTCGCGGATCCGGGCCGACGGTCCGATGTCGTGGCAGCAGGTGCTCTCGGTCGGGGTGAAGATCGCCGGTGCGCTGGCGGCGGCGCATGCCTCCGGTGTTCTGCACCGCGATGTGAACCCCGCCAATATCCTGCTCACCGGCTATGGCGAGCCGCAACTGAGCGATTTCGGCATCGCACGCGTCGGTGGTGCATTCGAGACTGCGGCCGGTGTGGTGGCCGGCACCCCGGCATACACGGCGCCGGAAGTGTTCCGGGGTGAGGATCCCACGGCCGCCGCGGACATATACGGCCTGGGAGCAACACTGTTCTGCCTGTTGACCGGCCACGCGGCCTTCGAACGCCTCCAGGGTGAGTCGATGGTCGCGCAGTTCGTGCGGATCACGTCCGAGCCAGTCCCGGATCTGCGGCGCGGCGGTGTGCCTGCGCTGCTGTGCGTGGCCATCGAATCGGCCATGGCCGGTGATCTCGAGGACCGGCCGGTGACCGCCCACGAATTCGGTGAACGGCTCCGGAACGTGGAGTTCTCGTCTGGTCTGGCGGTGGATTCGATGGTATTGCCTCCGGGTTCAGAGGCCAGCGGGCTCGACGCGGAAGTCGTGGCGACCACGGCAGTTGCCCCGTGGTCCGCGCAGCCGGTGTCGGCGATACCGTCGACCCGCTATCGCCCGCCGAAGCCGCAGCATCACTCGGTCCAGCGGTCGCGCCTGCTCGACATCCTGCGGGAGGGACGGACCAGGCGGCTGGTATTGATCCACGGACCGGCCGGCTTCGGAAAGAGCTCACTGGCCGCGCAGTGGGTCGACGTCCTCGAGTCCGAAGGCATTCGCGTCGCGTGGTTGAGTGTGGATCTCGACGACAACAACGTCGTGTGGTTCCTGTCGCATCTCGTCGATGCGATTCGCCGCGCACATCCTGGCGTGGCGAAAGACCTGGCGCAAATCCTCGAGGAACGCTCCGGTGATGCCGTAGGGCACGTGATGACCGCACTGATCGACGAGGTCCACGACAGCGGCGAGACGGTGGCGGTTGTCATCGATGATTGGCATCGGGTGACCGGTCCGGCCACTGTCGCGGCGATGGAGTTCCTGCTCGATCGTGGGTGTCATCATCTGCGGATGATCGTGACCAGCCGCAGTCGTAAAGGCCTGCCGCTGGGGCGGATGCGAGCACACGACGAACTCGTCGAGATCGATGAGACGGACCTGCGGTTCGACAACGAGGAGACCGCGGCGTTCATCGCGGGAACGAGCGAGTTGTCGCTGGGAGCGATCGAGATCGATAATCTGCGTGAATCGACCGAAGGCTGGGTAGCCGCTCTGCAATTGGTGTCGTTGTCGCTGCGTGGGCGCGACGACCCCGGCGCGTACATCAGCCAGATTTCTGGACGGCATTACGCCATCGGCGAATATCTGATGGAGAACGTCATCGAAGCGCTCGAACCCAGCATGCTCGACTTCGTGATGCGGACCTCGGTGCCCGAGCGAGTGTGCGGTGAACTCGCCGAAGCACTGTCGGGCGTGGGATCCGGGCAAGCGTTCCTGGAGGAGGTCAGGCAGCGAGATCTGTTCCTGCGCAACGTTGATGACGAATTGCGGTGGTTCCGCTATGATGGACTGTTCGCCGACTTCTTGCGACGCCGGTTGGTCCAGCAGCATCCCGGCCTGCTCGAGCACCTGGACCTGACGGCATCGAAATGGTTCACCGACCACGGCATGTTCACCGAGGCCGTCGATCACGCACTCGCGGCCGACCGACCCGGCCACGCCGTCGAACTGGTAGAAGAACATGCCGAAGAACTGATGGAACGTGCGCAGAATGCGACATTCCTCGGGCTCGTGGCCAAGTTGCCCCACTCGTTGACCGTGCTCGACCCCGCACTGCAGGCGAAAGTCGCCTGGGCGAACATCGCCGTGCAACGGCCTGCCGCCGCACTCGCCGCGCTCGATCACGCCGATGCGGCTCTGGCTGCAGCGCCCCCCGACGATGAGCGGACCGTGGAAACCCGTTTCGAGGCGGCGCTGGCGCGCACCGCCGTATCTCTGGTCGCGGACCGGTCGGCGGTCGTGCCGCAATCGGTGTTGTCGCAGGTCCGAGATCCTATGAGGCCTTTCCTGGCGCATGCGACCGCTGTGACGGCCATGGGATCGGCGCTGTACCGATTCGACTTCGACGAGGTGCACCGTTGGCATCGTTGGGTCGAGTCCTATCGGAACCGGGCCCGCGGTCCGTTCGGCGTCGTGTACTGCGACTGCGCCGACGGGATGGCCTCGTACGAGCAACTCGATATCGCTGCGGCCGAGTCCAGCTATCGGACCGCGCTGAACCTGGCACTGCAGACCGGCAGGCAATCACACGACGCCCGGCTGGCCGGCGCGTTGCTCGGCGAATTGCTCTATGAGAAGGGCCAATTCATCGAGGCCGAGGAGTTGCTGGCCGCCGGATCGAGTCCGGAGGGCGGTGCCATGGAGTTCTTGCTGGCCACCTACGGCACCGGAGCGCGCCTGGCCGCGGTACGCGGCGACCCCGATACGGTGCACGAGCGTTTGGGCGAGGGCGCCAAGATCGCGGCGAACCTGTCACTGCCGCGGTTGGATGCCAGAATCCTCAACGAGCGCATTCGCTCCGGGCTGCCGATAGACGCCGCTGATCGTCGGGCGCTAAAACAACTCAACCCATACACCATCCAGCCGAACGCACCGATGGCGGTTGCTTCCGAACTCGCTCACGACTCGGCGATCCGGCTGTTGCTGGCCGAATCCACCCGCCCGGCAGCTGAGCTGGCCTACCGTCGATCCGAGCGGCTGGTGAGTGAGCTCGCCCGGCAGAACAGGCCGCGAGCGCTGTTGAACGCCGAATTGCTCCGAGGATGTTGCCTGTCGGCGACGGGCCGGACATCAGAGGCTGCCGAGCTACTGGCCCCGGTGGTGAGCCGCTGCGCCGATCAGCAGCTGGTACGGCCCGTTGTCGACGGTGGCCGGCAACTCCGGCCGGTTATCGACACGCTGTACGGCGCAACAGCATTCCCGAACCAGCCGTCGCAGCAGTTCTTGCGGCAAGTGCTGGCAGAGTTCGAGAACGTGCTGTCGAACCGCAGCCGCCTTGTCCGAGGGTGACGTCGCACGGTGACTGTCTCAACGATGCCGCGAGGGATTGTCGGATCGATCGGCTCGGTAAATTGATATATGACAAGAATTATCTTGTCAGCTGGCCATTTTATAGCTAAAGTGCATGCATGGTTACCGAGATTCGCGAACAGCTCCCACCGTGGCGCTGGACCGCGCTCGTACGATGAGTACCGCCCTCGTCGTCGGTGGTTCTGCGTTCCTTGTCGCTCTTCTGTGGCGTGAGTTCCTGATCGGCTGGTCGACGCTGCGGCCGGCCGAGCCTCTCGGATCGTCTTTGCTTTCCGGCTACTACGCCCGGATGACCGAGGCCACCTGCAGCTGTGGCGTCGTGGGCATGGTCATCGTGCTGATGATCGCGGGTCTTGCGGTGCAGCTGACCAGATCTGATAGGCCCGTGTGGGCGGGATTGTCATGTGTCGGCCTCCTGACTGTGTTTGTCGGTCTCAGCTTGTTGCGAACCCGGGTGACGGCCCGGCTTCTTGCGGTCGGAACGGAGTGCCTCGACATTCAGGCGGGGACCACACGCCTTCTCCGGCACCACATGGCCTACATGGCACTGCTGGTGGTCATTGTGGCGATCCAGCTGGCGGCCGTGGAGGAGGGGGCGGGCAGTGAGGCGTTCGCGGTGGGCGGTGCCAGTTTCCTGGCTGCCACGCTCTGGCACGAAGTGATGATCGACAGACCGGCTACACCGCTCGCGGACATGCCTTCGGAGCGTGACCGGTCGACATTGATCGGGTACTACAAGGTGATGACGGCGACTTTGGTTCGGCCGAATCTCGCTGCGGTTTCCATTGCGGTGGCTACTACGCTCGCGGCTCTGGTCGTGCAGTTACTCGGCAACGGTGCTCCCCGGTGGGCGACATCGATGTCATTCGGGATCTTCGTGATGTTCCTCGTGCTGGCGGGTATTCGAACCTGGCCGACGGCGGTGCGGCTGGGTAGTGGTTCGGAGCCTGTCGAGAGGGAGATGTACATCGGCCGGAAACTCGGGCGATACCACCTGGCGTTTGTGATCATGCTCGCGACCGTTGTCGGTATTCAGCTGGCTGGACAGGTAGGTGGACATGTCCACCTCTGATAGCCGCGCCGTTGCCGGATCCAGCTGGTCGATACAGTGTGAACTGTGATGACACGCATCGGGATGCTCGTGTTCGCACCTCGGATCATCGCGGCGGCGGTTACTGCTGCGACCACCGCCATAGTGCTGATTTTCCCAACGGCGCCTGCAGGTGCCGCTGTCGGCTCATGCTCAGTCGGCTGGCAGGCCGAGACGCTGGCGTCAGGATTGGGTGAGCTGGAGAACCTCGAGCCGGACGGGGCAGGCGGGCTCTACGTCACCGCGCTGACTCCCGGCATTCTGTACCACATCGATGCCGAATCGGACGTCACAACGCTGCTGACGAATCTCGACAATCCAGCCGGGATACGCCTCGTGGGAGACCACCTGTACTTCCTGACAGGCGACCAGTCCTCTCCGAACGGGGAGGGCACATTGCAGCGATTCGACGTGACCGACCGCACGGCCACAACCGTGCTCACGGGACTGGTGCAACCTAATGGCTTGCTGTTGTTGCCCGACGGTGATCTGCTCATCACCCACCTGACGCTTCCTACGCGACCGATCGGCATCAGTCGATACCGGGCTGCTTCGGGTGAATTCACACCGGGCTGGGCCAAGGCCCAGACTCCCAACGGGCTTGCGCTCGCCCCGGATCTCCAGACCATCTACATCGACGACATGCTCGCCTCCAAGATCGTCCGGGTTCCGCTGAACGCACCGGACACCGCATCGGTGATGGGCGAAATCCGCGACGGACTGTTCCCTGGACTCGATGACCTCGAAGCAACGAGTTCCGGGCTGGTCTTCGTCGCGGGCGACAACTCCGGCAGCGTCTACCAGTTCGATCCGATCACCGGTGCCAGTTGTACCGTGGCCGAAGGGTGGCTCGTTCCTGATTCGCTGCCGATACCGCCGCGTGGTCCGACCTCGGTCCGCATCGCCCGTGATGTCGATGGGTGGGCACTATTTGTCACCTGCGCGGACGGCACACTGCGCCGACTGCGCCCGCCGTCCGGCATCGACCTCACGCCCGTGTCCGTACCGCGGCCCTGATGTGCCTGGCAGGAGTGCGTTGCCGCAGGTGGCTAACCTGAGATTCCCGGATGGTGTACTGAACCGTCCCGGGTTTGGGCCCGAAGCCGACGACGCCGTGCTCTGGGTGCAGCGTCGTGCGCCCGCCTTGCTTGATGGACGCCGAGGGTGCCTTTGAACGCATGCTTCAGCGGGCCTGGGATCGAGTGTTGCAGACGAAACCGGTCCTGCTGATTCTCATCGGCTCCGACCTGTTGATGATGGAGGAGCTGAACAGCAATGAGCGTCCGTTCTCAAATATTGCCCGCGTCGCTGGTGGGATCGGATCGATTCCGCTGCAGCGGTCGCCTGAGATCCTTGCGGACAAACGGGTGATCGCGGCGGAGCCTACGGTATCCACGCGTCCTTCGAAAGATCGTCGCATGAGTCGTCGAAGGACTCCGCGCGCACCTGACTGTCGCGGATGTGCCGTGGACCGCGTGGTAAAGGAAGGTGCGCTGTTCCGCTCGGACACGTCTCGGGGATCCGCGCGTGCGGGTACGCCTGCCCGCGGATACAGCCCGCACCTGCGGAACTCATTTCGATCTGCTCGAATCTCGCTGGCCGGACCGTCCTTGGCTGGCAGGTTGTGCCGGACGATGTGTTGGTTCGGTTCTGATCGAAGACGCACAGGCTGGCTGCGGGCGAGGCGTATGGACGGAGCGCGCGTATGGAGCCGGCGAATGCAAGTATGGAGTCATGTCCACGCGTCCAGTCGCCTCGCACGTCGGCAACAACGTCGAAATACTCGCCTCCGACGTGCCCGCGCAGGTCCAGATCTACCGGCAGTTGCGAGCAGAAATCCTTGACGGGCTCTGGATCGGCCGCGAAGACTTTCCAGGCGAGCGGGAGCTTGCAGCCCGTTTCGGTGTGAGTGTCATCACGTCTCGAAACGCCCTGGAAAGGCTCGGACGCGAGGGGCTCATCGACCGCGGTCGCGGCCGTCGAAGCCGAGCTACGTTCGTCCCACCCGAGCCGCCTTTTGAGTCCGTTCCGCATTTCTTTCCCCCGGCGCGGGATTCGCCGCTGCGCTACGAACTCATTGCTTCGTCGGTGGATGTCGCCCCGGCGGCGGCGTGTCGAGCGTTCGGTCGCGAACCGGGATCTCGTCTCTGGCAGGCGCTGCGGGTGATCACACATCGTGGCAAAGCAAAAGTGGTCACACACCATGTGCAGCTTCCTGAGATCGGTGAGCGGCACCGCAAACGCGATCTCCAGACGATGCACATGATTCCGCTCCTGGAATCGGAGGGCGTCGTGGCTGCCAAACTGTATCGTCAGATCCAGGCAGCCGCTGCGCCGCCGATAACTGCGCACTACCTCGGCCTGCCTGCCGATAGCCCAGCGTTGATGGTTGTTTTGAGGCTCGTTGATGCCGAGGGTGAAACCATCGAGTGGATGAGGGCATACGGCCCCCCGGACCGTCCTATCGCTGAAGAAGTAATCGATCTCTCCGAGAGTCGGTAGGCGAGGGATAGTTATCCGTCTCCCGGATCCTGCTGAGGACGGTTCTTCGCAAATAGACCGGGCCCACGCTGAATCAATTGCGTGGGCCGTCGGCTTTTCTTGATGTTGCTGATCACGGCCCGAGGAACAACTGTTCACACGGTAGCCGTGGGAACGGTCCATTGTCTTCGTCGGAGTCAGGGACCAGTTCGACGGTACACCAATGTCTTTGCCTGCAATCCTGGATCAGATTGCCGACCACCGTTGCGGACGCTATGTAGTCGAATGCCATGCCCTCCAACCAGATCCGGAGGTGCACATCACCTTCGGGTGTGATCCATGCTTCGGTGGTCATGGCATTCCGCGCCTTCAGCCCGCTTGGTCGTCGCTGAGGTAGTCGTGGACCGGAACGGCCGGAGCGAGATTGAGATCGGTGACGATGTGGCTGACCGATACGATGCTTCGCACCGGAAGGTCGGCCACCGGTGCCAGCGCGTGTTCGAATAGTTGCAGCCGACCGGGGGCAGTCCATGCTTCCTTGACCGTGATGTCGGTGATCTGCGTACGTACCAGATCTGCCACCCGCGGCCGTAGATCGTAGCCCGGAACGAGTTTGATCATGTAGGTCGGCACGGTGATCTGTGCCTTGGCCTCGTCGAGGTCGAGCGGAAAATGCTTGTAACCCATGGTGGCGGTGGCCACCCGCACAGTACCGACGTCGAGCGTCCCGATCAGGGCTCCGTGATCGATGTAGAGGCGCGGGGCGCCGAGGACCTTCGGATAGGCCGACAGCTCTCGACCACCGACGGTCGCCGGAAAGTTGTCGAGGTACATCGCGTGCAGGTATTCACCTTCCTCGTCACCGAGGCGGACCTTCACCGCGACCCCAGCCTCGGTGTACGGGCCCAGTCCACCGATGTCACCCATGTGCATGATCTCGAACCGTACGAGTGGCTCGTCGATCTCGAGTGGCTCCGGAACGATCGCGCGTAGCACGTCGAAGTCGGTGTGGTAGACGATATTCAGGTACTCGCGGTCGTAGAACCGGTTGGCAGCCAGTGGATAGGGCGGCGAACCCAGCGGGGTGGACAGGTGGTGGAGAACTTGATCGCGCTTCATCGCGCTCCTGGGGTCGGGGAAGCAATGGCGGTTCGCCAGGTGGACAGGTACCCGGGATCGTCGACGGCGAGCGCGTCGGGGGCGATGTTCAGGGGGCGGAAGGTATCGATCATGACGGCGTTGAGGGGCTTGATGTCGACGAGACCGTCGTTGTACATGGCGGTCGACATCTCGAGTTCATCTGTGTGGGGGCCGTGGATGAATCCGGCCGGGTGCCAGGTGATCGACCCTTCGGTGATGCCGTGGCCGCCGCGCCCGCCATCGCCGTAGAACATCAGCTCGTCGGAGTCGACGTTGGCGTGGTGGTACGGGACGATGACGGCGTCGGGATGGTATTCGGCCTTGTGCGGCACGAATGAGCAGATCACGAAGTTGGGGCCCTCGAATGTCTGGAAGGTCGGGGGTGGCTGGTGGATGCGGCCGCTGATCGGCTCGAAGTCGGCCACGTTGAGGGCGTATGGGTAGAGGCACCCGTCCCATCCGACCACGTCGAAGGGGTGTTTGGCGCACACGTAGCGTGTTCCGCCGGTGTGATGACGCACGAGCACTTCCACGCTGTCGCCCTCGTCGAGCAGAGGCGCCTCGGGGGAGCGCAGGTCGCGTTCGCAGTAGGGGGAGTGTTCGAGAAACTGGCCGCGATCGGAGACGTATCGACGAGGGGCGCGGATCGTTCCCCTCGACTCGACGATCAGCAGCCGCGTCGGTTTGCCCTCCGCGGTCGGAACCCATCGGTGCGTCGTCGATGTAGGCATCACGACGTAGTCACCGGGGCCTACCTCGAGGACGCCGAAAACTGATTCGCACCGTGCGGTACCGGATTCGACGAAGTAGAGCTCGTCGCCGATTGCGTTGCGGTACAGCGGACTCGGCTGATCAGCCGCGACATACGAAATCCGGACATCGGCATTGTCGGCGAGCAACCGCCGTCCGGTTACCGCATCTCCGCCGACGTCGAGCTCATGTGTCTGCAACAGCCGAGGAACCAGCGGATGATTCGGCCTGCCGTGGTCGCCGTCGATCTCCCACACCTCCGCGGTCAGTACATCGGAAGGGGAGTGGCGATGGTAGAGCAGGGCAGAATCGGCGGAGAAGCCCTCTGTGCCCATCAGTTCCTCGCGGTAGAGGGTGCCGTCGGGCTGCTTGAACTGGGTGTGGCGCTTGTGAGGGACTTCGCCAACGGAACGGTAGTAAGGCATTGGTGATACTCCGGATACGTTGTCACACCCTGCTTTTCAGCCAGTCGACGATGACCTCGCCGGCCTTCTCGCGCGGGTTGTAGGAAACGGGGGCTTCGGGCAGCAGCATCAGGTAGTGATGGGCGTAGTCGAGCTCGACCATCGTCTTGTCCTCGACCGGGATGCGAGAGAAGATCTCGCGCTGTTCCTGAGGAAACGCATCGGTGTCGCCTAGCGGGGTAATGACGAGGTTCGGGACGGTCAAGTGCTCGGCGGCATAGGTCCACTCGGCTTGTGCGGACAATCCGCTCCACGTCGACAACCACGCACGTGGGGTGAGAATGCGGCCCAACGCCAGGGGACCGTACGAACCACGCAGTGGGTGGCCGAACGCGAAGATCGATCCCAGCATTCGGTGGTTCGGATCGATGCTTGGATCCAGATGCGAGGGATTAGCCACCGTGCCGTAGATGCTCATGTAGGGGCTCATCAGGGCGCGACGTGCGGTCGGAGTGCTGATCCGCTGTGGGTCGACCGCTGCCCGGGCATCCTCGTAGTCCGCAATCGAGGTGCGTGCGAGCACATCCAGTCGTCGCGCGCGAGTCCGCTGCGCTCGCCGATACTGTGCCAGCCAAGCGGGATCGTAGCTGCTGGGTTCCGGATAGGGCCGGTATCCGTTCGCTGGGTTGAACATGTCCAGCTCCGGATCGATCGCCAGCGGGTTGGACTCGTCGACCACGGCTGGGTCCAGCATGTTCAGCATGATCATGCCCTCGCCGGCGTGCGGTGCGACCGCAATGAACAGATCCGCAGCCGGCATGTCCTCTTCGGCGAACTTCGTCACCTCGCCATGGGGTGCGAACGTGAACCGGTCGCCAGGCGCCAGGGTCGCCTGCCACTGGTAGTAGGACAGCAGTGACGTGCCGCCGCTGCTGCCGACCAGGATGATCGTCTCGAAACCTCGGCTCTTCAAGAAGCGGATGCCGGCAGCAGTGTCACGGACGATCTCTTCGTGGACCATGTCGGAATCGTTGTTCAGGGCACGGCTGGTCTGGCCCCACACCGCGTACCCGGCGGCGAGGAGGTATGGAGTGAGGTACTGGCGGGTCTGGTTCTCCCGCGGATGCATGAATGCCGCAACCGCTTTCGGCTGCGGACCGGGCGGCAGATGCAGGATTCCGAAGGAGAACGCGCGGTCGGACGCCAGGATGTCGACCATCTCCCGCTGAGTGCCCGGCGGGAGAGTGTTGACGTCGTAGGCGTTGATGTTGCCTCGCACCATCCTCTCCGACGCCACGAACATCGGTGGCTGCAGGAAGGGTGGCACGGGTGTCGCAGGGAGTTTCGCCGCAATGACCATGGAAGACCTCCTTGTCTGTTGGCCGAAACCCGCTTGGTGGCGCATCTGACCTGGCCTCGACTCTCTTAAATCCCATAATCACATGTGAACTATTGATTGTCAACGAATTCGCGCATAGGCTCGGACCGACTGGCAACGCAACCCCGCGGCCGCCACCTGCCACCTCGAACTGCTGTGGAGAAAAGATGCCCAATCACCGAATCGGCCTGCTGGTTCCCAGCTCGAACACCACCATGGAGACAGAAGTGCCGGAGGTCCTTCGCCGGACGTCCCGGCTGACGGGTCAACAGTTCAGCTTTCACTCCAGCCGCATGCGAATGAAGACCGTGTCGCCGGAAGAGCTCGCCGCCATGAACACGGAAGCGGAGCGTGCGACTGTAGAGCTGGCCGACGCCGAGGTGGATGTCATGGCGTACGCATGCTTGGTCGCAATCATGTCCCAGGGGCCCGGCGTGCATCGCGGCATCGAACGCCGCCTCACCGAGGTCGCCGAACAGCACGGAGCCGGGGGTGTTGTTTCCAGTGCGGGTGCACTGATCGAAGGTCTGCACCATCTCGGTGCGAAGAAGGTGGCGATCGTCACGCCCTACGTCAAGTCTCTGACCAGGAAAGTAGTCGACTACATCGAGACTGAGGGGGTTGAAGTCCACGACGCGATCAGCCTCGAGGTTGAGGACAATCTCGACGTCGGCAGACTCGATCCGGCCGGCCTCAACGAGATTGCCGCGGGACTGGATCTGCGTGGCGTCGATGTCGTGGTGCTGTCGGCGTGTGTGCAGATGCCGTCCCTGGCAGCGATCCCGGAAGTTCAAACGAGTCTAGGGCTTCCGGTCATCACCGCTGCGACAGCGACTGCATGGCAGATCCTGCAGCGCCTCGGCCAGCCCGCCATAGCTGCCGATGCGGGTGCACTCCTTCAGTCGCAACTGGTGATTGACGGTAGCGGTCCGATCGGCGCGCCGACCTCCAGTGGCTCGATGCACGGCCGGTCATGATGTTGATCTCGGCCATTACGGCGGCTCGAATTCGAGGGGTTCCGCGCGCAAGCTCCGCTACGACGACGTTCTGTGCGAAACTGGGTATCCCCTGATGACCACGCCAGATCCCCTCGACCCAGAACGTATGGTCCATGACTGCAACGGCGACCTGGGTCTCATTTACTCCTACTTTGCGGCAATGGCTTTCCTTGTGGTCGCAGAGGAATGCAGAGCCGAGCACTGCAAAGTGCGGGCCCGTGCTGAACAGGCTTTGAAGCAGCCGAGCTCAGGGGATGGGTTGCTGCGGATTTGTGACGCCGGGCTGGACGAAAAGTACTCCCAACGAATCTACGACCGCGTGACCGCGAGGGCCGCGTGGAAGGCTTCCGTGGATCATGCGCTCTGCCGCCTGGATCCGGGGCACCTCGACCGCGAACAAGCACGGATCCTGTTGCGGCGGCACCGACGGTGTGCTCAGGGGCGGTGCCGACTCAAGCTGCGTGGGCTTCAGGCGTTCGCGCCGAATCGGTATCGGTGTCCGCAGCCGCAATGTGGGGTGCCGGACCAGGATATCGTCCGCCGCAGTCGCGGACTATCAGGGGACTCGATGGGTGCTGGAGGTGGTCAAGGCTGCACTATACGTGCGCCAACCCGAATCGCTGTCGGCCATGGCCGCTGCGACGGCCGAGTTCGCCGCGGCGCGTCGCTGTCGTGACGCATTGTTTCTGCGCGCGCTTCCAACCGACGGGGCGATTCCGGCGATGGTGATCAGAAAGTTTCGCATCTCATATTTCGAGATCCATCGTCTGATACCAACATTCATGAGGCCGGTACAGGTGCAGGGCCAATCGAGACCTGCTGTGAACGCGGGTCGACACGCCACACCACGATGCGTTTTGGCGAGGTAAGCCAGGCTTGTTGCTCGGGCTGGTGTCGGTCCGGTCTAGACCACGTGGCTGTGAATGGTCGCCATGCAGCCATAAATGAGAAAGGAGGATACAGCTGTGACCGCATGGGATTGCAAAGTTTGCCACACCCGCATGTACACGCGACCAGACTACAAACGAGGTTGCCACCGTGAGTGCGAGGATCGGACCGGAGCACTTTCGCTCGAAGACCTCAATGCCGTCAGCCTCTGGCTTCGCCCCCTCACTTCGCCCGATTTTCCCACGGCACCTGATATCTCAGGTGCCTGATCATGAATCGCCCCGGTGAGTCGGAGACCTACCGGTGTGACAGCCCAACAGCGTGCTGGGCTGGGTGTTGAGCGTAGTGCCCGGCCTCCATCTCCGCTCATCACGCGGCCGACAAGCTCTAGACCATCGCAAGACGCCTGAGAGCTTTCTGCGTACAACGATACGGTCCGACCCTGTAACAGGCATCGAATCAGTCATGTGCAGTGTTCTAGGTCGATTGACCTAGAAATTATAGGTTGAGTGACCTATATTGACGGATATGAGTGATGTCCTCGAACTGGACAGCGATGGTCCTGTACTGCTCGTCGGCGGTTACGGCACGGTCGGAGCCGAGGTGGCACGACTAGCCGCCTCCGCGTTCCCGATCATGCTGACCGGCCGATCGATCGAGCGTGGTCGAACGCTGGCAGATGAACTCGGTGCGGGCCTGCGGGTATGGGATCTGGGGAGCCCCGACGGGTTTCGCGCCCGAGTGCGCGCGGTGGTCGGATTGGTCAACGATCCCGATGATCGGGTGTTGCGTGCCGCGGTGACGGCGGGTATCCCGTATGTGGATATCACCCGATGGACGGCCCGGGTGCAGCGCGCGGTCGCGGTCACCGCGTTGCTGGATCCGCGTGCGCCGGTGGTGCTGTCGTCGTCGTGGATGGGTGGGGTCGTTGGTCTGGTCGCCGCGAATCTCGCGGCCGAACTCGGCGGTGTGGACACGGCCGAGGTGGCGATACGGTGGGATCTACGGGATCGGGCCGGCGCGGACTCGGTCGAGTTCATGGATCGGCTCGGGCTCGACTACGAGGTGGTGCGCGACGGGCAGCGGCACATGGTCATGCCGCTCAGCGCGGTGGAGCGGGTGGTGATCGGTGGGCACCGTACGAAGGTGGCGCTGATCGATACCCCTGAGCAGTTCACTTTTCCCTTGACGCTGGGGGCCGCGACGGCGGCCACGCGCATCGGATTCAGTTCCGCCGCTGCGACATCGGCGCTGCTGGCGGCCAAACATCTAGGTGTATTCCGGTGGGGACGCGGTGACCGCTACATCGGGATGCGTCGGGCGCTGCTGTACTCGCCCGGCGAGGGTGGAACAGCGACCGTGCGCGTCGACATCGGTCACGGTGGTGAGCATCGCACCGCCACTGTCACCGATCGGGCAGGGCAGGCGCATCTCACCGCGGTCGGTGCCCTGGCGGCTCTGCGGCGTGCGCTCGGCGCCGATGGCGGCCCGACACACTCCGGGGTGAACTTCCCCGAGTTGACGCCGGCGCCTGAATCGGTGCCTGCCTTCCTCGCCGCGCACGGGGTCGAGCTGACGATCTCCGGGCACACCGGCGCCCGGACCGCGTGAACGACGAGGCCACCGGCGGCCGCGTGGCGGGCACGGACAAGGGTGCGCGGCGCCGCGCGCAGTTACTCGACATCGCCGAAGGGATCCTCGTCCGATCCGGACACGCCGAATTGACGATGCGCGCTGTCGCCGCCGCCGCCGGGGTGCGACTGGGGCATCTGCAGTACTACTTCCGCAACCACGCCGATCTAGTCGCTGCCGTACTCGACCGAACCCTGCAACGCTCGCTGCGACGGCTCACTCCGCTGCTGGCCGCCACCGACACCGCCGTCCTCGCCGAAGACCTGCCCAGGCTGCTGTTGGCCGAACAACACGACCACGACCTGGTTCGCATCTACGCCGAACTGTGGGCGCTGGCCGGCCGCGACGACGCGGTCGCAGCGGTCGTGCAAACGTTCTACCGCACCTACGAGGCGCATGTCGCTGCCGCGATCCGCGCCAGACGTCCCGAACTGCCCGAACTGACCTGCCGGGTCAACGCGCGCGTATTCACCATTCTCATCGAGGGCGCGTCCTTGTTCCGTTCCGGTATCGCGGCCACCGCCGACGACACGACCGACCTGGCGATCATCGCCACCGCCGCCGCCCTACTCGACCCACATCCGGACCAATAATGGTCATCGCGTGGGACGAACAGTGTGACGCGTTTCAGTTCGCGTCTGCTGGCCGATCACCTCGGCCGGTTCCGCCGTCACCGCTTCGGTGACCGGTGCGTTGTTCCCCGCAGGGGTGTTGGGGACAGGTCGGCGTTCTACGCGATCTGCATAAAGCGGTGGCGATGACTATGAGCAGAGCGGCCGGTCCGAGGACGAACTTGCGGTAGCTGAGGAGCCCGACGACGGTGACAGCGAGCCGGAACATCCCTCCCAGTTGGCGGCTTGGGCAGGACAGGAGGAAGCTTTCTGGAACGCTCTGCACCTGCGTCTCTTGCTGTGACGGGTCCTGTCCGAACCGGCTCTGGCCGAGCGGTCCGACCGACCAGCGACCTACATCCGACGGCAGGTCCGGCGGTGCTCGGAACAGCTATCGGGGTAGTACTCCACGCTCGACGGCGGTGGCTCGGTTGAGCAGGGTCAGGACCCGTGTGGCCACACCGGCTCCGCTCATCAACAGCTTGAAGCTCTTCGACGACGGGGCGGGTAACATCCCCGACAGCTGGACTCCATCGATCAGGTCGTAGAGAGTCTCACCCTCGTACATCAGGTGATCGATGTTGAAGTGGTAGCGGTCGACCGCGGTGCACTGAATGAACGCACCGTTGCCTGGGTGCTGGTCAACCCGAGCATGACGTCGCGGATCACCACGTCGCGCAGCGCCGCCACGACAGTAGCCAGACACTCAAAGGCGCAGCCGAATTCACCGATGACCGCGATCTGATCCAGTACCGCTCGCGCGGCATCGTGCTGAAAGGTGGTACGGCGATCCTGCGCGACCGCGGCGGCCAGCTCGGTCCGGTAGTGCTCGACTGCCGGGTCGATGAGCGGGGCGAGCGCTGCGGCCGCATCCGTATCGACAGCGATCAGGTCGAGCAGTTCGATGCGGCTGCTGCGGATCTGGACGCCGTCGAGGATCTGGGCGAACGCGACCGGCGAGGCAGCGGGATCGTTCACAGTCCCGGCGGTATCACCGTCGAGCAGGCCGCGATAGGTCGCGCCGGCGGTGATGATCGGGACCAGCCAGGCATGGACCAGCCCCACCGTCGAGGACCGCAGCAGTTCCACGGCCAGCCTGGCGGTCGCCTCGGCGTCGGGTCGGTCGTCGACGGCTATCGCGGTTGTCGCGGTGGCGTTCTCGCGCTGGCACATTGTTTCCAGGAGGTTCATCACTTCGCCTGCATTGTCCAGATCGGTGACTGCGTCGAGGTCGAGCCGGACCACCATCTGAATTGCTCGCCGCGGCGCGGTGGTGCCGGGGGTTGGGGTGAGCAGCGCCAGCACCAGCGACTGGGTGGGAACGAACCGGAGCATCGCCGGTACCGCGGCGATCAGCTGCCCGGCGTCGTTGACCCTCACCGCCGCGAAGGCGTCGGCACCGGACGGTTGAGCGAACGAGGGCGATTCGGACTGTTCGTGATCGGCTTCCACAACAGAGCACTCCTTCGGAATCAGATTGGCAGACAGGTGCTTTCCTGCTCGTCGAACCGGCCGCGTCGGTGGCGGGCCCGTCGGGTCGTGCACGGAGCGGCCCGGCCGATCCACCTCTGACCGGGCCGCCCCTTGTGCGTTGCACGCTCATGCTGCTGCGCCGAGTCCCGGTGATGCGGTGTTGGTGTCGCCCGCCCCAGCGTCGGCATCGTCGGTGGGATCGCTCGCCAGGTCGTCTGTGTGAGCGTTCGGTTCGAGGTTGATGGTGTCGGGGTCGAGGTCTCCGGCGGTGGCGAGTTCGACATCGACCAACTCGAACCCTTCGCTTCGCCGACCTCGGCGAGGTGGTGCAGGTAGTGGGGTGCGCTGGAGCGCAGCCACCGGTGCTGGCGCCAGGAGTCCTTGCCGAGGGCGAATTTGTGAGCGGCCAGCACCAACCCGAGCACGAACCGCCACCCCTCGGTCGTGGTCCCGCTCGTGGCGCGCTCGATCAGCTCGGCGCTGGTAGTCAGCCCGAGCCGTTGCATCGCGAACGCCCGCGCCCGCGTCCCGGACAGCAGCCCGGCCTCGCGCGCCAGGGACTCGGCGACGAACTGCGCGGCACCGGCGGGCAAGGTCCGTCCCGACAGCAACCGGGCCAGGAATTCGATACGGCGGGCCTCGGCCGCGGCGCCGCGTTTGTTGAGCTCGATCACTCTGCGCCGCTCCCCGCGCCGAGCTGCCGCGGTGTGTTCCTCCTCGGCCCGCGCGAGCGCCTCTGTCGGGTCGGTACCGTCGCCGGTGAGGTCCGGGTCGGTGGTGCGACGCTGCAGCTCGGCGGGTTCGAGCTGGTCGACGGCCAGGAAATAGGTCGCCAGCCACACATCCCGGTGGATCAGGCCGTAGCGCAAGCCCACGGCGGGCGGGGTATCGCCGTCGGCGTCGAAGTCGACGGTGTCAGGGTCGATCACCTGCCCGGTGTCCTCGTCGACGACCTCGGCGTCCTCGATCCGTTCGAGCGCGACCACCCATCGGGCGGGGTCGGCCCAGATGCCGGATTCAGTCACCGCGACCTGGTCGGCGGTGACGAGGTCTTCGGCGGCGACGTAGTTGTCGTGGTCGAGGTAGACGGGGTCGGCGGTTGCGATCGCGAACCCGGCGGCAGCGTAGGGCAGGGAGGCGATCAGGGCACGGACCTGGCCGTCGAGGACGACGATCTGCCCGTCGGGGCCGCGTTCGGCCAGGATCGGGTCGCGGACCCCGAGCATGCGGATCGAGGCGACTTCCTTGAGGTGGGCGTCGAGGTTGATCTGCTCCTCGGGGCGTACGTTGTGCCCGATCACCAACTCGGCCGGGTCCATGTTCCTGGCCTCGGCGTGCGGCGGCGCAGGCACGATCACATGTCGTTGTCGTTGTCGTTCGCAGCTTCGGCCTCGGTGATGGTGTCGGACGTTTCGGTGGTGGTCTGGTCGAGGTCGATCGTGTCGACGGGTTCGATCGTGCTGGTGGGCAACGGAACTCCTCTTCGATGGGAACGGCGACGGGGCGTTCACCGGCAGTCGAGTGCGAGTGAACGCGCCGCCGCGTGCGGGGTAGGGCGACGGTCAGCGGGTGCGGCGGTTGTGGGTGACGTTGAGCGGGTGCAGTCGCAGCGTGTCGGCGTCGGTAGCGCGGTAGGTCCAGTGCCTGCCGCGCCAGCCCGGGAACTGCGCACGCCAACGCGCGATCACCGGGTCTTCACCGAGCTCGGTGATGGGCCCGGCAGTGCCGAGGTGGACGCGACGGGCGAGGTCGCTGTTGCTGATCGACTCGACCGGGTCGATGGTCGATGTATCGGTGTCGGTCGTGGTCGTTGACATGGTTCTCCTCTGGTTGCTGATGGTCGATGCAGGGCTGGGAATGTTCGACTGCGGCGGGATGCGAGCGCGTAGCACCAGAGCCGCCTGAACTCCGACACAGATCGCAAGCCGCAGCCGGGCGCGCGGTGCCCGTCGGCACGCCGGAGGCGAAGAGGTCACCATTCACGCGAATCATTGCCCAGAGTAAGGAAAATCGGTGTGTGGGAGGGCGTGCGGCGGTAATGTCGGAGGCTCTTCGGGGAAGTTCGGATCAACCTCGCAGCAGGTATGTCATCGGAACTTGGTGGGAGAGGCGATGGTTGGTAGGGCGCTGGCGTTCCTGGTCGGGGTCGGACTGGTGGTGTTCGCGCTGGCGCATGCGGTGGATCCGTTTCACCAGACGCGGGAGTATCGGCATCAGGTTGCATGTGAGAAGAGTGCAGGCAGCTGCTTCGACGAAGAGACCGTCACCATCATCGAGAAGGACACGTCCACTACGACTTCCACCCACTTCAACAGCGATGGCACCACCAGCACGACCACGACGAATCACCTTACGATCAGGTGGATGCGCGACGGGACGCAGCACTCGCACGACGTGAACGGCGAACTCTTCGCCAAGGCCCGGGAAGGTGGGCAGGCGACACTGCGGACGTGGCGGGGACAGGTCGTCGGCGTTGTCATCGACGGGCAGTCCGATTCCTACGACCCGCGTCAGACCGGGCGTCTGGGGTGGTGGCTGTGGCTGGCGTTCGTGGGGGTCGGGCTGGCGTTGGTAGGGATATTCGAGCCGGTGGGGGTGTTCATGGGGGCTTTCCGGCTGGGTGCGTGGGCTTTTGCCGGAGCTGTGCCGCTCGGAGTGTTCGTGCCGACCCTGCTCGCCAACGGGGTGGAGCCGAATTTCGGGTTCTTCGTCCTGGCAGGGGTCACGGTGTTGTTCACCGGGGCCGGGATGGCGATGCTGGTGACCTCGCTTCGCGACTGAGCCTGTCCGGAGGGAGTTCGCCCGAGCGTCGGGGCACAACCCAACTGGAGGGGGCTGCGGCCAGACAAGGACCTCGACGAGGTCGACACCCTCGTCGGACGTCGGTGACCACGCCCCGACAATCAACACCGACCGCCACGATCGCGGCTGTCGGCATCGCGATGACTTCGGTCTCCTCGTGCACGAGCGCGGGAACCGCGGTGGCGCAGCCACGGTTCGATCACGTCCCGGCCAGTTGCGCGGTCGCACTGACCCCCGTGCGGGCCGAGATCGACCAGTTCGCGGACAACCTGCGCGCCGCCGATGATCGGATCAGCACAAACCCCGATCCCGGGCTCTACGAGGGGTCGATCGGTGTGCGATGCGTCGGCATCATCTTCTCCGGTAGCACCGACACCCTGAGTCCGCTGCAGGACAACGCAACCCGCGAGACCAGTCGACACCTGTTCATCCGGTTCGTCGTCATTCCGGCCAGCGACACCGTCGCGGCCCCGGTGGAACACACCCGAGAACTCTTCGACCAGCGACGCCCCTCGGGCGCGATCGACGTGCCCGGAATAGGCGAAGGCCGCCTACGCGGTCACTACCAGTTCGCGCTATCCCGGCGGGATTGCAGGCACGATCACTGGATCGGTCGAGATTTCCTTCCGCACAAGCAATCTCATCGTCGCTGCTGACGTCGGGCGGCATCAACATCCACGACACCAGCGAACCGGTGCAGTTGCTCGCCGACCTCACACGCGATGCCGACGCGATCGGCCAGGGCCCTGGCAGCCGACATCGACACCGTGATGACCTGAGCGGGCGACCAGCCAGTGCCGTACCGGAGTCCGCGGTGCGAGGGTGGCCGGGACGTGCTCGTCCGCGGAGCTCGGCTACCTACTGAGGTGGTCGTCGAGCCACCGGTCGAATTTGTCGTCAACCTCGCGGGCCCGAGTGGCGCAGGGCCGACAGCGAGGCTGCCGATGGCGCAGGTTCTGGAACGTGAACTCGTAGACGTCCGTGGCGGGACTGGTGCGGCCGCGGACGGCGCAGATCGAGGTGGCGGTCAGCACCATGGTCGCCCCTCCTGTGTCGGGAATAGTCGGGCTGCTCGAGCAAGGCCACAGGGATTCATCAGGAGTCACGCGTCGGGCACACAAGTCCGCAGAGCGCAATGATGCGGTCGAAGGGAGCGGCGTACGAGGACTACGGTCTGGTCAGCCCGGGGCCGCCGGCCTGGAGGTGATCGTCGGTGAGATCGAGGCGATAGATCGCTGGCATCGGCATGGCCTGGCCGAATGCCCAATCCGCTTGGGTGAATCCGAACCCGACCAGGGCGCGGGCGATGAACGTTCCGTGGCTGCCGACGACAACGGTGCCGTCGCGGTGCTGGTGGGCGAGTGCGAGCAGGGCTGCGACCGCTCGGCGGCTGAGCTGGTCCAGGCTTTCCCCACCGGCGCGCCAATCTCGGCATCATCCAGCTGAGGGCATAGTGGCGGGCGTAGTCCGGGCGCGGCGCGAGCCCGGAGTCCCATTCCCGCAACTCCTCGTCTGTCCGTACAGGGAGGTCCAATGATCGCGCGAGTGGCTGCACTGTTTGCACGGCCCGCAAATCGGGACTCGACACGATCGCACGGGGCGCTAGCGCACGGAGCTCGTCGATCAGGTTGTGTGCCTGCCGGTGTCCGTCGGCGGTCAACGGGCGGGTGTAGTCGTCGGCGAATTTTGCATCACCCAGGTGGCGGCGGGTTTGCGCGTGTGCAGGTAATCGGTGTCTGGTCCGGACAGAGTCAAGGAGTCTTCACCAGCCATGCCAGCACCAATCGGAAATAGTCCGCAACGAATCCAGGCCGTCATCTTCGACTGGCGAGGCACTCTCGCTGCGACACCACCTGATGACAGCTGGGGACGAGAAGCACTGCGCCGCACCGGCCGCCGGCCAGCCTGACGGACTCGACGGGCCCGAAGTCAATACCAAATTCGCCGACGATGTCGCAACTACCCTTCGCGCCCTCGCCGAAAACGGCTGCAAGATCGGCATTCTCAGCGACATACACTTCGATCTCCGGCCGACCTTCGTCGACGCCGGGCTGCTCGACTTGATCGACACCTTCATCCTGTCCTACGAGCACGGAATCCAGAAGCCCAACCCGGCTATCTTCGAGCTGGCACCAAGCCAGCTCGCCACACGCGCGGAGCACACCCTCATGGTCGGCGACCGTCCTTCCCACGACGGCGCCGCCGCCACCCTCGGCATTCCAACCCTCCTCGTTCCCACCCTCACCGAATCCCAACAACGCCGCCTTCACCTGGTCACCGCGACCGTCAACCACGCCCACACCACGACGACCTGAGCTTGCCGTCCTGCTGGCGGGCGGTGAATGCCGCCAGCAGCGGGACAGCAAATGCACGCCGCTCTCGGCTTCGCCGAACGCGAACGTGTCGTGTACTACCGGAAATGCTGTGGCGCAGCATTGCTGGCCCAGCCGCGAACGATCCTCGGGCATCTCGTTGCGGCTGGGAGAATTTGGGTGTTGACCTGGTGACCATCGGTGAATATTGACGTCACCCAGCGGCAGCGGCTTTAGCTTGGGTGGTGCGGGCAAGCCGGTAGGAATCGGTGCCGGTCTCACCGTAGCGAGCGATCGTCTTCGTGAGTTGTTTGTCGTCGGCGGCCTCGACGAGCTCGTTGACCAGCTTCGTGGCCAGCGTGTATTTCACCCGGTGACCTTGCATGGCGGCTTCGGTTCCCAACGCGATGAGCAGGTGGGATTTGCCGGTGCCGGAGTCACCGATCAGGCAGAGCGGGAACCCCTTCTTGATCCACTCACCGTTGGCCAAGGTGTGGATCGTGGCGGGATCGATGTTGGGATCGGCATCGAAATCGAACGCTCGCAACGACTTGTCTCGCGGGAATCCCGCAGCGCGGATGCGTCGTTCGCTGCGTCGGCGGGCGCGGTCGTCGCATTCGGCGAGTAGCAGCTCGGCCAGGATTGCCCGGTAGGTCATCTGTCCGCGTGTGGCGCCCTCGGCGATCTCGTTGAACTGAGCCCGGATGGTGGGGAGCCGTAGCATGCGGCAGGCTTGGTCGACGGCGGCGTCGGCGGCTTGATCGGGCATGCCGTGGCGGCAGGGTGCGGTAATGCTCATGCTGTGGTGCTCCCTTTCGTCGTGGACGGAGTTCGGACAGGCAACTGGTCATAGGCCGCGACCGAGGGCAGCGGCCGCCGATCCGGTGGGAGCGCGGCCAGACGGCGCCGCGTCAGCGAGGAAACCGGGCCCGGTCGTCGAGCTCGACGACCGTCGGCTCAGCGGTGCAGGTCTCGCCGACTTTGGGGCTTCCTACGCGACCGCGTCGGCGGTCATCGCCCCGGCCTGCAGCGCGGCCGCGACGACGTGGTCGTGGGCAGATATCGGTGCAGCAGAAGCACTTCGATCAGCGCTCGGGTGCCGTCTCGTTCGCCGTGGGCGTGCCGGGCCGCTGACCACCACGCTTCGTGGACCGGGGTGAACTTGCCCGCGACGCGGGCCTGATCGAGCGCGGTCGCGCCCGGCAGGGCGCCGGGTTTGCGCAGCAGGTCTTCGAGGTAGTGGTCCAGATCCAGGCGTGTCTGCCCCTTGGCGGGCAGTCGTTCGTGGCGGGCAGCGACGGTGCGGCCGTCGAAGACGACGAGGTGGCTGGCGTGCAACAACACTCGGACCTGGCGGCCGCCATCATCGGCGAATCTCCACCGTCTGCCACGGTCCGAACACCTCGGGCAGGTCCCGCCACGGCACCCCGGTCCGCAACCGATCCAACATCCCCTCCACCACCAGGCGATTGTTGGAGAAGTCGCGGCCCACACGGCCATCTGATTTCGGTAGCAGCAGCTCGAGCAGTTCCCACTGGTTGTCCGTCAGAACCTGATGCCGATCACCGACAGTCGCCGCCGCGGCGGACATGATGCCCGACCCAGCTATCTATCGGACAGGAACCGCAAACCCGATTGGGAGACATAGCCCAGGGAGCGTGACACGCGGAGCCGCGGGCCGGTGTCCATGGCGCCGCCTCCACACCGGCCCGAAGCCGCCAAAATTCGCGGTCGTGCCACGGCGCGGTGCACACCGCCGGGATCGGCTGCTTAGACGCGGTGGCCGCTACAATCCCATCTCGCGGCCTGCCCAGCAGCATCATCGATCACGAAGTCCGGCTGGAGCATTTGGCCCGAATCCGTCTGCGCCCAGCAGAGGCTCCAACTCGGAGTGCCCGCTGGGGGTGATGTGTAGGGCGCGGGTATCGGGGAGGCGGATGAGCCAGCCGCGGTCGACGAACGATGTCATTATTGCGGCGCCGAGTGCGCCGCCGAGGTGGTCGTCTTTCTGAGTCCAGTCCCGGCAGGCGAATGCGAAGCGGCGGCGGCCGGGAGGTAGGGCGGTCATGCCGACACTCAGGGTTATCAGCGCGTCCTCAGCACCTTCGCCAAGCTGTAGATCACTACTGCCCCGTGTTTCTGGTTCTACGGCATGGCGGGCAAGAAGCCACCGGTACGTGGACACTCCCAACCGGCCGGCTAGATGGTCGTAGCAGGAACGCGCCTCGTGCAGTGACGGCAGACCACCTGCCGGATCGTTCTGTGGCACGGCAAGATTCACCGCGGGTTGCGGGACATCCACCGCCCGATGCAGCGCCTGCAGCACGGTGGCCATATGCGGTGAGGCCAGACGGTAGATGGCGTTACGGCCGTCGCGCTCGACCGTAACGAGATGAGATTTGCGAAGGCGTGCAAGGTGATTCGACAGCAACGGACCACTGATGCCGAGCGCGAGCAGTAGCTCGCCGAACGACGTCGGTCCCTCGCCGAGCAGATGCGTCACTATCCGCACCCTCACAGGAGAACTCAGTGCAGCGGCCAGCGTAGCGACACCGTCTGTCCCCGACTCCTCCGCGCTTCCGTTTCCAGCTTCCGGCACCCGGACCATCTCGCCACCATTCATGCTTCACTGATCAATAGAATGACTATTGTCACACATGCGTTGCCTACCTAGCGAGGGCTGCATGACTCCTGTCATCATAAAACTTCATTGATCTTTGAACGAAAACTAGGGGGGATTTATGCCAGACGACTTCTGGTCAAAGGTAGGGGTGCTGCGCGAGCAGGTCCGTGCCGATCTCCAGGTGCTTGGCGTCACCTCGGACAAGCGCATCGAGGACGTCAAGAGGCTGCTGGAATCCCTGGGCTGGACCGGGGCCGGTTTCGCTGCTCACTGGGGAGGCCGAGGCATGGGAACGCTGGCGCGTGTCGTGGCGATCGAGGAGGCGGCGCTGCTGAATCCAGCGCTGGGTGCTTCTTTGTCGGCCGCGTCGCTGGGCACCGGGCTACTTGTGGAGTTCGGCGATTCCGCCCAACGTGCGCGGTGGTTGCCCTCGCTGGCCGCCGGTGCAGATGTGATGACCATCTGCATGACCGAACCCGACTCCGGTTCTCATCTGCTGGGTATGGGAACCATCGCACGGCGATCGGGCGATGGCTGGGTGCTCAACGGCCGCAAGTGGTTCATCGGCAACTCGCACATCGCCACCCTGCACGGGGTTATCGCCCGGACCGGATCCCCGCAGAATTCCCGGGCTCTGAGCGCGTTCGTGGTCGAGACCACCAGGCCTGGCTGCGCGGCCGGAGTCGAGCACGATCTTGCCGGGCTACCAGGGTTCAGTATCGGCGAGATCGTATTCGAGGACTGCTGGATCCCGTCGGAGAATCTGGTCGGTGCCCCCGGGCAGGGCCTGACCATGGCGCACACGGTCGTTACCAGGCACGGCAAAGCCAATATCGGCGCCGTTGCGCTCGGCATCGCCGCCGCAGCGCTCGAAAGAGCCCAGAACTACGTCACATCCCGCAACCTGTACGGCAGGGCGATCGCGGACCTGGACAGCGTCCAGGCCCGCCTTTCCGACATGTACGCAGCCCTCTATACCGCCCGTCTAACCCTCTATCACGCCGCAGCCATGCTGGATGCAGGCGTAGAGCACGACGTGGGGCTGATCGTCGGCAAGCTCCTGGCCAGCGACACGGCCGTCCGTTCGGCCATCGCGGCGACGGAGCTGATGGGAGCTCGAGGCAACGACCAGACCTTCGGGGTGGTCCAGCTACTGCAGGACGCCCTTATGACTCAGGCTCCCTCCGGAACCGCGGACGTCAACCGCAAACGCCTGGCCGAGCTGGCCCTGGGCACCTACACGGCCACCACCACCGACCTGCTCGCTTCCTGACCCGCGAAGGGAATTCTCATGCACGAGGTTCTGTCGATCGGAGACATCCAGCGCCTGCACTACACCGTGCCCGCCAACAAGACGGTCCCGCACCTGTATCCAGAGTCTGAGGACTATCGCATAATGCCCGAAGTGTTCGCTACCGGATTCATGGTGGGGCTGCTGGAGTGGTGCGCGATCCTGGCACTACGCCCCGTCCTGGAGGAGGGAGAGGGGAGCCTGGGCACCCGAGTGGACATACGTCACAGCGCTCCAACACCTCCCGGCGCCCGGCTCACCGTCATCGCCCGGTGCATTCTCATCGACGGCAACTACATCGAATGGGAAGTCGAAGCCCGCGACGACGAGGGCGACATCGCGGCCAGCGGTATTCATGGCCGCAACGTGATCACCACCGACCGGTTCCTGCGCCGCGTGGCTCAGAAGTCCGAGCGGCTCGCAGTGGCCGCGGCGCAGTGACCAGGTCCGCACCCGCAGGGCCCCTGGGCGCGCCGCACACCATTGCGACGTGATAGATCCAGCACGGGGACGATCGGCGTCCACGACGGTGACAATTGTGATCGCGGTGGCCTGGGCTTTGCTGTGGGCTACCGCGTTCGTCGCCACCAAAGTCGCCCTGCGCGACGCGTCACCCGAACTCGTCGTCGGCGCACGCTGCGTGCTGGCGGGCCTGTTGCTCACCGCCGCCCGCCAGCAGCATCTACGCCGGCTAGGTGGGCGCCGATTGTCCAAGCTGGCCGCGCTCGGCCTGTTGAACAACACCGGCTACCTCGGCATCATGGGTTTTGCCCTGCATCATCTCTCCGCAGGAATGGCCGCCATCCTCTCCTCGTGCACCCCGCTTCTGGTGTTACTGGGATCGGCCGCGGCCCGAACGCGTCGGCTCACGCTCCTACACCTGCTCGGGGTGGTACTCGCCTTCGGCGGCGTGGCCCTGTCCGCGCTGGACCGCATGGGCGGGGCGGACGTCACACCGGTGGGCGTGGCGTGGGGCGCGGTGAGCGTGCTGTGCTTGGCAGTGGGAACCCTGCTCACTCCCCGCCTCGTCGCGGATACCGACATCTACGCGGCCACAGGCTGGCAGGCCCTCGTCGGCGGTCTGCCACTACTGCTATTCGC
This sequence comes from Nocardia sp. NPDC055053, assembly GCF_053608285.1. Lineage (NCBI taxonomy): Bacteria > Bacillati > Actinomycetota > Actinomycetes > Mycobacteriales > Nocardiaceae > Nocardia > Nocardia sp. NPDC055053. The sequence continues at coordinate 121,416 of NZ_JBSGVD010000019.1, forward strand.
CGTTGTCGTACATCCCACCGTGAACTTCTCCGGTCGGCTTCTGGCGATGACGCTGTTCCTGGGGCTTGGAGCGTCTCTCGTCGGAATGTCGCTGTGGCTCATACTGATCCAGCGTGCCGGCCCGGCGCAGGCAAGCATCGCACAATTCCTTCCCCCTATTTTCGGCGTCGGCGTCGGCGCGGTATTCCTTGCCGAACCGGTCACTGCCCGCGAAGCACTGGCGGTGGTGCCGATAGCAATTGGCATCCTGCTCACCACCCGCGCACCGAACAGGCGAGAGACAACATGTCGTAGGAGATGTCGCAGGCCTCGGCCATCCGGGTCAACCCGGGGTTGGTGGAGTGCGCCGACAGCCTGACCCGACGGCATGTGTCATTTGCCAGAGCCACGATGCGGTGACCCAACTGTCGATCCGACCTGGACTCCGATCGCTCGACACGAATCCTGTGGCGGGAGTGCGCGGACGGCTGAACGACCCACACTGAGCATCTGCCCCTCAATAGTGCTGAAAGCCGCTCGATCTCATTAAACAGTGGTGAACCCGTTCCTCGCTCCTCCCTACAAACTCGGCATAGCTTTTGTCAGGGAACGAACGGGGAGTGAAATGACGGAGATATCCCGAAATTGTGCACGCCGTTGGGGGAGTCGCGGCATCGAGTACTGGCTTCGAACCCCACGGTATCGAGACACTGACCGCCGGGAGCTGATCTCGCTCGGGCATAGGACTTGAGCAAACCCGGGCTCCGCTCCCACGGCTCGAATATGTAGCGCTGCACTCGCATGAGGGCTTGCGCCAAGGTATCTCCTCGGCAGGACGGCGCGGATTGGGAGTAGATGTTCGTCGACACCCAGTCGCTGAGTGCGGCGAGAATCAATTCTTCCCTGCTGGGGTAGCGGTTATAGATGGTTCGCAGGGAGACGCGCGCGATGCGCGCCACACCTCGCAATTGGAGCGCATCGTAGCCATCGGACTCGAGTAGCGCGCACACCGCGGTCAGCGATCCGGGTCGTGACGGCATCGTCTTCAGGTCCAGGTCCATCGGTCGAACAAGGATACGAGCTGACGGATACTCACGGGATCTGGCAGCGGTCATCTTCCGAGTGAGTGTTGTTGATGGCATGAGCTATCCGTGCCATTCCCAGCCGCCACAGGTCGGTGGCGGACCGGGGATTCAGCCTGGTCAAGAGTTCGATGTGATCGAGCCTGTCGTCCAGGGTCCGGCTGTTCACACTCAGTTCGACTGCTGTTGCTACCGGGTCGGCGTTGTTCGCGATGTAGCTGGTAAGCGTCTGGTCCAAGATTTGGTCGGTGCCGAGCAAGTCGATGGTCGCCACGAGGAGATCGTGCGCACGGCCGGGACGTGAGAGCTGGTACTCCAGCGCCAGGTCGCGGAAACGATAGACCCCGGCGGCTTTGTCCAGCCATATCGCCACCGTGAGTAGTTCTCGGGCATGAGAGCTCGCGCTGTCGTGGTCTGATGGCGTCGCGGTGACAACGGTGGCGAGGAGATCTGTTCCGATGGTCTCGGCGGCGGCGCCGATCAGGTCGTCGAGTTGTTCCTCGACGACGGTTGCCTGGGGGATCAGGGCGGTGTCGTAGAAGGCAATTCGCTGTGGTGCTGCAGCCGCACCGAATCGATCGACGGCGACTCGGTGCAGCGCGTTGTGTACCTCACTCATGGTTGTGCTCGCACCCAACGGTTTTGCTGCGATGACATGGGACATACTCGCGCGGAACTCCTCTGCACGGCAGCTCCCAGCGTCGGGCTGCTCGCCGAGTTCCCGGAAGGGCCCACTTGTACTCCCACCCGTGCCATGCATGTTCGGTCTCCTTTTCGAACAGAGGCCGTGGCTGTTCGCCGGTACCCGGCTGCTGTTGTGCGCGAACGGGTTCGGCGGCAACGTGCCGCGGCTCAATCAAGATGCATAGTGGCGGCCCATGACTTCCAGAGGAACCGGCGGAGCGGGAGCGGTGTTGCCGCTCCGCCAGGCTGCTGTTTCGGGGCGTGGTTGTGGTCGTCAGTCGATGGTGCAGCCCGAGATCGGGACATCGTTCAAGCGGTCCACGAGGTAGCTGACCGCGCTGTTGGTGCCGAACCCGTCGAGCAGTTCGGGGCCGAAGTGGTTGGGAATGGTCGCTTTCGGCAGGATCGGCGGCAGGTCGTTGGTGCGGAAGGTGACCGTCGCGCCGTTGTCACACCAATCGGTCGCCAGCTGACGTGCTTGCCCGTAGGGCACCGTGTCGTCGTTGATACCACTGGTGACAAGGACAGGGCTGGTCGGTGTGAGACTGCCGATACGCTGCTGCGCGAGGATGTCCGATACCGCTGGAACCTCGCGAAGATGCTCGGCCAGGGTCCGCTGGTCGACGGTGAAGGAATTGGTCCGCAGGAACGGATGCCGCAGGATCACATCGGCGATGCACTGATTCGAGAGTTCCCCGAGCAGTGCCTTACCTCCGGCAGTCGTCCGTGCGTCCAGTTCCGGCTTCAGTTCGGGATAGCGTTCGAGGAACCCGTTGAGCGCGAACCCGATAGCTCCACCGATCAAGGTTCCTTCGATGTGGCCCAGGATCACGCCGAGGTCTGCGGTCGGAGCACCGACCCATGTCCCTTTCAGGTTCAACTCCGGCGCGTAGTGGGGCTGCATCTCCGCCGCCCCGCCGCTGGCGCCGCCGCCCTGCGAATACCCCCAGAACGCCAACGGAGTGTCGTCCCCGCTACCGGAGAGTGCGTTGGCGGCCCGGGCTCCGTCGAGGATCGCGTGCGCTTCCTCGATGCGATTGGCGTAGGTGTGTATTCCCGGGGTGCCCATGCCGATGTAGTCGGGCACGAATACTCGCGCACCCAGCGAATTCCATGCCAGTGCGGCGAGGGCTTCCTGGTTGGCCGACAGGGTGGGTGGGGTCAGGCTCAGGTACATGCCGGCAGTGAACGCGCGCGACAGTGCGCACTGATCACCTTGGCCCGTGGTGCCCGGCGCGATGATCACTGTCGGTCGTGGACCGGACCCGCGCCAGGGTTGTGTGGCGTCGATGAACGTCCCTGTCGCGGCGACCGGGGTGTCGTCTTGTGTCCGCGTGGTGTACATGACCGTCTTGGCTGTCAGCGGCCACTGCCCGCCTTGGCTGGGTTGGGCCAAGAACACCGGCAGGTCGCTGGTCTTGATCAGCGCACCGGGGCTTGTATCGAAATGCGCTGGGGGAAGATAGAAATCATCGGGCGGCGCCGCCGACACGACTCCCGCGCCAGCGGAGGCGAGTGCCGCGCTCAGGCATGCTGCTGTGGCTCCGGCGAGGAGTCGGTGGATTGCTCGCTGTAGTCGCCGCGTTGTTGGCGCGAGTTCGTTCGACATCGTTGTCTTTCTGCTGTGGAACCGGCTGCGGATGCGCACGCCGACTTGTGGAAGCGGTGAGCCGACCCTCGTCAAGGCAAGGCTGAAGAGCTGTGTCGGCGATATGTACCGATATCGCCGAATGCCTCCCACCTTTCGGTAACACGGTTACCGCTGATCGTGGACGACTCTATCAGCGTCTTGTGGGAGCTGGAAGCATGATTGCGGCCCGCGCGCAGTCCTACGGCCCTGGTGCTGGAACAACGGGAGTCCTGCGTAGGCATCATCGTGATGTGGCGACTCGCTACGCTCGTCCGCCGCACGGAAGGATGTCGGACTCACCCCAATTGACTGGAGGGTCGGAGCCCCGCTGGTCGAACAGCCACCGCCGGTTATGACGCCACCGCCGTCGCATGAGCGTCGGGGTGTTACTCAGAACAGCGCATAGCCGGAAGCTATTGCGTCGCAATGCTTGACTATGCATCATCGGGTGCCTGCCGACCGGTGCAGTTCAGGACCCGGCCCCACGTGCGGGCAGCCTTCCAGACTGCCCGCACCACGGCGTGAAACGTTGGATCAGGACAACGCCGACCGCCTGCGGATCCTTCTGCTCTCGGTGAGGTCGAACTGGACCCGCTGGTTGTCGTCGATCTCACCGAGCCGCTCCGGATCGACGGCGGTGCTGTTGACCCAGCACGATCGCCGCATTGCGTGACCACATCGCAGAAATCGGCGATCTGGGCACCGTAGGGCGCTTCGATTCGGGCGAATTCCAATCCAGGCCGTGCCACCAACTCATCCGGAGTCGGGCATTGGACCAGGGTGCCTGGGCGGCCGAACAGGAACCCGCTGCCGACTATGCCGGGGCGTTGCGTGACAACAACGTTGGGCTTTTCGTTGATAGCGATTAGCACAACACATTCGCCGAGATGCACGTTGAACTCGAGATAGACTTCCTCTTGAGTCAGCCCACCGCCACGGCGGGCACCGCACTCGCCGAAGGTCAGTTCGTCGGCCTGCGGGTCATAGAACAGCTCCGGATAGCGGGGACCCTCAGGCCGCTGCTGTGGGGGTGCGTGGTCGGCCCCAGCATTGTTGGCGTTCGCTGCGGATGCGGGCGTGTTGCTGGGCGCCTTGTCACGCCGACCTGCAATAATCAACAGCGCAAGTCCGCCAGAACCGGTGAATCACCCCTTGACGTCGCCGCATGCAAAATCGAGGCTAATTCGGATATCGGGATAGGCAGCCAAGAGGAGGCAGACGTTGCCTGACTTTCCGGGACTGTCGGTGCTGGAGACCACCCCCATCAACCACGGTGACAACCTGGCGGTGGCGCTGCAAGCCAGCGTCGAGGTCGCCCGCCTGGCCGAGCGTCTAGGCTTCGCGCGTATCTGGGTGACCGAGTACCACGCCAGCCACGACAGCGGATGTGCCACACCGGCGGTGTTCATCGCCCGCCTGGCTTCGGCGACCGATACCATCACCATCGGTGCCGGCGGGGTGATGCTGCTCAACCACCCGCCGCTGATCGTCGCCGAGGAGTTTCGCATGCTCGCCGGGCTGTTCGCGGGCCGTGTGGATCTCGGGATCGGGCGCGGGGTGGGCACCGAGGAGGTGGCCATCCCAGCGCTGCGCCGCAGCGGCACCGACGATGCGGCCTATCTGGAGCAGATCGATGAACTCAGCTGCTTCCTGCACGGTGACTTCCCGTCCGGTCACCGGTTCGCGCAGGTCAGCATGCCCCAGACCGACGCATTTCCGGCGATCTTCATCCTGAGCGCCAGCGAGGAAAGCGCCCTGCACGCCGCGCGGCTGGGTCGCCCGCTGGCGTTCGCGCACTACCAGAACGCCCAGCGCAGCGCGGCGGCGATCGCCGCATATCGGAGTGCATTCACGCCCTCGGCGTGGTGCGCTGCTCCCTACGTCATCGCCTCGGTGAAGGTGGTCGGCCGCGACACCGACGCGGCGGCCCGCGATGCCGCCACAATGACGACGCTGCTGCGGTTACGCAAGGCCGCGGTGAGCCGCGGCGGGCTCGATGTCGACGATGCGGTGCTGCTCGACCCCGCGATGTCGGAACTGGAACAGCAGTTGGTGCAGCGGCAGCTGGAGCTCGGGGCGGCCGTGGTGGGCGGTCCGGAGGGCATTCGCGATGGTATATCGCGGCTGGCCGCTGCCCTCGACGTCGACGAGATCATGATCGTGCCTACCGAATACGACGGCAGAGGGCGGTTGGCCACGCTATACGCCGTCGCGGCCGCGCGTCATTTGTGCGAGCCCACGAATATCGGTGCGGAAATTGACGCCAATTATTGATGATAGGCGACACCCCGTCGAGAGTATGCTCTTCTCAGCGGGTGCGCGATCTAGATCGTGGTTGGCGCCCGGGCCGCATGCCGCGCCACAATTTCGCCGCGCACGCTATGGAGCGATATCGATTCTGAATTCAACTGCCAGCGGAGAGGATCGATCATGGCCAGAGGTGAGGAAGCAGTCACAGCCGAGCCCGCGTCGGTGCTCGAATTGCAGCGCATGGTCCTGGAGAGGGCTCTGGCGAACCTCGACCTGGATGCCGCGCAAAGCTGCACGTCATGCAACAGCCACAGCTGTAATCGGCCCGAAGAGGTCTAGCGACAGCCAATCTGAATCGCACATGTTCGATGCCAGAGGAGAGGAACGATCATGGCCAGAGGTGAGGAAGCAGTCACAGCCAAGCCCGCGTCGGTACTCGAATTGCAGCGCATGAGCCTCGAGAGGGCTCTGGCGAACCTCGACCTGGATGCCGCGCAAAGCTGCACGTCATGCAACAGCCACAGCTGCAATTTCCGGCCCGAAGAGGTCTAGCGACAGCCAACCTGGGAGCACACATGTCCGACGAGGTGACCAAACCCGACGCGCCCACCGTTCGGCAGCTGCAGCGCCTGGTAAGGGTGCTCCTTGGATTTCGATGCGGTGCAAAGCTGTTCGTCGTGCAATACGAACAGCTGCAACCGGCTACATTTCCAAGAGGTCGTGACTGCCTCACGCACCTCGGCGCGTGATGCACGCGTGGGAGGTGCTGGACAACTTCCGGCAGTTTCATTCCCGCTGGTTCGAGTCCGTTGACGCCTATAGCCCGGGCGACGAACACGCGTCGGTGTTTCGCGATGTGTTCGACCAGCGATGGGCGCTGACCCGTGTCGGGATGTGGTATGTGGGGGAGCCGCCCGGCGCCGAGATGCCTGACCAGGGCTGGAAGCTGCATATCAGCGTGCCGACGAGGGCGACCACCGAGGCGCTGCGACGCGTGTTCCCTGTGCTGCGTGACGAAGGCGTGACGTTCAAATTCGTCGTCGACCAGCGGATTACGGCAATGGTCAACGGCAAGGTGTGGCCCAGGGGGTCGGCCGGCAAGTTCATGGCCATCTATCCGGAGAATCTCGACCAATTCCACCGGCTCGGTGGCCAGTTGAGTGCGAGGCTCGTCGGTTTCGCCGGGCCCTATATCCTGTCCGACCGGCGGTGGCCCGGCTCCTGCAGCGTGTTCTACCGCTACGGCGGATTCCGCGCCACGTCGGTGTTGCAACTCGACGGGATGCGCAGCCTCACTATCGTCACTCCCGACGGTGGGCAGATCCCCGACCGGCGGACACCGTACTGGGATCCGCCCGGCTGGGCGCCCGACCCGCTGAACGGCTCGGCCGAATCCCCGCAGTCGGCTGGCGTGGTCCTCGGTGACCGCTTCGCGGTCACCTCGGCGCTCGCGTTCTCCAGCCGCGGCGGAGTCTATCTGGCCGACGACAGGAGCACCAGCGACACCGTCGTGATCAAAGAAGCCCGGCCAAATGTCGAAATCGGTACGGCCGCAGCCGATGCGGTGGACGTGCTGGCCAAGGAACACCGTCTGCTGCGGCGGTTGCGCGACACGGGATACTACCCGCGGCCCGTCGAATTCTTCACCGAATGGGAGCACAGCTATCTGGCCGAGGAGTTCGTCGCAGCCGATCACCTCGGCGTGTTCACCATCCGTAGAAACCCGCTCTACTGGGGTGATCCCAGCCGGTCGGCGCTCCAGGAGTACTTCGCCACCATGCGCGGATTGTGGGTGAAGCTGGCGCAGGCGATCGGCAGCGCACACGAGCACGGCATCGTGCTGGGGGACCTGTCCTTCACCAACGTGCTTGTCGACGAGACCGGGACCTTGAAGATCATCGACCTCGATGCCGCCGCCGAAGAGGGAGTCGACATCGACGTGGGGCTGTTCACTCCCGGTGTCAGCGGCCGGCGCGCCGGCGGCGGCAGGGGCGGCGACTTTGCGGCGCTGGGCGCCATCGTGTTCGGCAGCGTGGTACTGGTCAACGGCATCACCGGATTTCATCCGCCGGCGCGGGCCGGATTCCTCGCGGACCTGCGCCGCGATATCGGGCTGTCAGACGATTTCATCAATGTGATAACCGATCTCGACGATGTGGCGGCCACGACGCGCGCCAGCGATATCGCCGACCGTCTCGCCACCGTGCGCGTGCTCGCTCGCCGCACCCGGCCGCGGGCCGGCTCTTGGCTGCGCGCCGAGATCGCAGCCACCGTGTCCGGTGTCGCCGAGTACGCCCGCTGCACCGCCACCCCTGATCGCACCGACCGGCTATTTCCCGCGGACCTCAACGTCTTTCGGACCAACCCGCAATGCGTCGCGTTCGGTGCGGCAGGTGTGCTGTACGCCCTGCGCATCATCGACGGCACGGTGCCAGCCGCGCTGCGCGACTGGCTGCTCGCCCGTCCCGTCGGTCCCCGCAGCCACCCGCCCGGCCTGTATGTGGGCCAGGCCGGCATTGCGTGGGTGCTGGCCGAAATGGACTGCCTCGACGAAGCCACCGCGGTGCTGCGCTCGGCTGCGGAGCACCCGCTGCTGCGGCAGTCGCACGATATCTTCTACGGCGCGGCCGGTTACGGTATGGCGTGCCTGAAGCTGTGGGCGCTGGGCGCCGGTGAGGAGTTCCTGGACCAGGCGCTGGCCATGGGCGAGCACGTCGAGAGCCGGGCTCGGCAGGAGGGTGACACGCTGTGCTGGCCGGGTGAGGACGGTTCCGTGCGCCTGGGCTACGCGCACGGCGGCAGCGGTGTGGCGCTCTTTGCGCTGTACCTGTCCACCGCTACCGGCGACCGGCGGTGGCTGGAGTTCGGTCGCCGCGCACTTGACACCGAGCTCGCACAGGCGGCCTTCCGCGACGGCCGGGTGGTCGGATTCCCCGAGTTGATGACCGCCGATCCCGCTGGCGCGCCGCTGCTCAAGAGCTACTGGGATGCCGGGTCTGCCGGTGTGCTCGGGGTCGTCGTCCGCTACCTGGCGGTGCAGCCCGACGACGCGCTGGCAGCTTGGGTACCGTTGCTGCGCGCCGACGTCGCCCGTAAGTATGTGGTCTTTCCGCAACTGTTCCATGGATTGGCGGGACTGGGCAACGCGCTCCTGGATACCTGGGAATTCGCCGGTTGCGTCGAGGCGCTACGGCTGGCGCACACTGTGGCCGAGGGTGTGCTGCTGTTCCGCATCGACCGCGACGAGGGCGCCGCGTTCCCCGGTGAGCAGGCGCTGCGCGAAAGTGCGGACTACGGCACGGGAGCGGCCGGTGTCGGACTGTTCTTGCACCGCTTGCTCGCTGCGGACCAGGGGAAGCGCTCGGGCAGTTTCAATTTCGTCGTCGATGAGCTGCTTGCACGTTGAGCGCAGACATATCTCCACAGTGGCAGCGCCGATAGCCATGTATTGCTGATGGCTGCGGGCAGATCGTCACGACAGCGGTGGCTTGACCTGTGATCAGTCGATTGCGATCGAGGTCCGCTACTTCGTCAGCCCCAACAGCGCGGCGGTGAGCCCGTAGTCGGGGCCGAAGTCCTGCATGTTCCCGGAGCGGCAGCCATCCGCGCGCATCTGGATCCGCTCGCAGAACACGCTGATGATCTCACCCGACAGCGCTGGACCGATCAGTGCGTGGGTGCGGAAATAGCGCCCGTCCTTGTCCATGGTTCTGTCGATGTTCTGCATCAGCAGTGGCACGATGTCGACGAGTTCGATCATGGCGCCGGAGTTGGCACGCAGCTGGTTGGTGACATTGGTCAAACCGGTCAGCGAGCCCGACAGCTCGTCGGCGTGCTCGCCAAAGGTGGTCGAGGTGTTGGCCAGGAACGTGTTGAGCTGGTCGAGGGTGGCTTGCAGGCCGGGCGCTTGCTCGGCCAGCAGCGCGTTCATCTGAGTCATCCGGTTGCTGAAGTCACGCACCGACTGGTCGTTGTCGGCCAGCATCGTCGTCAGCTCGTTGAGCTTGATGATGATGTTGGAGATGGCGTCCTTGTTGTCGACACCGACCTTCAACGCCGAGGACAGGGCGTCGAGGGTTTCGCGGATCTTCTGGCCGTTGCCGTTGAGGACCGGGTAGAGCACCCGGCCCGAGAGTGGACCGAGGCCTTCCTGACCCGGCTCCGGCTCGAGCGAGGCGGAGAACTGGTCGATGGTCTTGATCATCGTGTCCAGCTCGACCGGGGTGCGGGTGCGTGCTTTAGGCAGGTGCTCACCGGTTTTCATCGCTTCGCCGCCGGTGAAGGGCGGGGTGATCTCGATGTGGCGGTCGGTCACGATAGAGGGCGAGATGATCGCGGCGATGGCTTCTTTGGGGATCTTGACCCCGCCGTCGATGGTCATGTGGACCTCGACGTAGGTGCCCTTGGGCACGATCTTGTCGACCTTGCCTACGGCCAGGCCCAGGACCATGACGTCGTTGCCCTCGTACATGCCCGCGATGTTCTCGAAATCGGCGGTGACCTTGGTGGCAGGAGTCGGCACAGGCGAACAGCCGCTGAGCGCAACAGCGGTCAGTCCGACCGCTACGCACAGCCATCGGAACCTGGTCCTGTTTCTGGCCACCATGAGCGGGTCCCCTTCGAACACGAGAAGTGATGAGATGATCACAAATGATAGATGTCTGGATGTCTTATGGTGATGAGTTCATCAAATTTGATCCTGAACTCGCCCAGCGTGGCGCCGCGGGGATGATTCGCGCCACTCGCGCCGGCCGCGTTGTTGCATCTTCTGGATGAATGCGTCAGTATTGATGAAATGGTCATATCGGATCCGATGGTGCGAACTCGGTGGATCGGTGACCGGACAGCCTGCTCAGTGGACCGCTTTCCGGAGACGACCACGCGTCCTGCTTCGAGGTTGTCACCCCTGTCAGGAGGAGAGATGGATTACGAACCAGCCGCGTCACCGCCCACGGCGGAGTCCGGCACCTCGGTTGCCGGACGCGCGGGCACAGCGGGCGTCCTCGTCGCGATGTGTACATGCCTGGTGCTGGTCGTCGCCTCGGTGTCGGCGCTCAACCTGGCGATGCCGGACCTGGCCGTCGACCTGTCGGCGTCCACGACGTCGTTGACCTGGATCGCGGACGCCTACACCGTTGCTCTGGCCGCACTCGTCCTGCCGATCGGTGCGCTCGGCGACCGATTCGGCCGGCGGAACATCCTGATCGGGGGCACGATCGTCTTCGCGATCGGGTCCCTGGCCGCCGCCTCGGTGGACACGACCGAACTGCTCATCGGATGGCGCGCGGTGATGGGCGTCGGCGCCGCCATGATCATGCCCGGAACGTTGTCGACCATCACGGCGGCCTTTCCCGCCGACCGCCGGGACCGCGGAGTCGCGGTCTGGTCGGGATTCGCGGCAGCGGGCGCGATCATCGGTCTGCTCGGCGCGGGACTCCTGCTCGAACAGTGGAGTTGGCGCTCGATCTTCGTCACCGGGGCCGTGGTCGCCGTGCTCGGCGGGCTGCTGGCGCTGATCCTGGCGCCCGACACCAGGGACGCGGAACGGCATCCGCTCGACCATCTGGGGGCATGGACCAGCGCGGTGGCGATCGGCGCCCTCGTCTACGGAATCATCGAGGGCAGCGAGGCGGGCTGGACCAGCCGGCCCGTGGTCGCGAGCCTCGCGGTATCCGCGGTCGCGTTGGCGCTGTACGCGGTTCTCGGGCTCCGCAACAATCACCCGTTGCTGGACCCACGGCTGTTCGGTATCCCGGGATTCCGGGCCGGCGCGATCACGATCCTGGTCCAGTTCATGGCCGTTTTCGGGTTCTTCTTCGTCGGACTGCAGTACCTGCAGCTGATCCTGGGCTACAGCCCGCTGAAGAGCGCCCTGGCGCTGGTGCCGATCGCGGTGGTGGTCTTGCCGACCAGTGTTCTCACCCCGCGGCTGACGCGCGTGGCCGGGATCAAGGCGGTGATGGGTGTCGGGCTGTTGTTGCTGGCCGCCGGAATGCTCGCGCTGTCGTTCCTGGAGGTCGACTCCGGCTACCTCCCGTTCTTCGGCGGCCTGATCGTGTCCGGGCTCGGCGTCGGCCTGACCAGTACCGTCGGTACCGCGGTCATCGTCGGATCATTGCGAACCGAGCAACAGGGCGTTGCCTCGGCGATGAACGACGCGACTCGCGAAGTCGGCTCCGCGGTCGGCATCGCGCTGATGGGCTCGGTCTTCGCGAGTCACTACAAGTCGGGATTGCCGTCGATCGACCAGTTGCCGCCGGAAGCCGCTCATGCGGTGGAGTCGTCGCCGGCGGCCGGTATCCATGTCGCGGGTCTGATCGGCTCGCAAGGCCCGGCGCTGGCCGACGCGGTGCGGGCGGCCTTCATCGACGGGCTCGCGGCGTCATTGATCGCGGTGGGCGTCATCGTCGCCGTCGCGGGAATCGGCGCGCTGCTGTTCGCGCCGCACCAGCAGCCCACTCCGGAATAGATGAGAAAGGAGCGGTTGGGGATGTCGAATCTGCGCCGCCTGGTCACCGTGCCCGCCATTGGGGTCGTGCTCTCCGCCGCGCTGTTGGCCGCCGGGTGCGCCATCCCCGGCGGGACGCATCAGAGCGACGGAAACTCAACGGCTGGAACACCGCACGTCACGGCGAGTGCCGTTCCGGTGGAGGCGGTCGCATCCGGCGACGCAGGCCATCGATGGGCGGCTGCCGCCTCCGCGGTCTTGACGCCCGGCATCCAGGCGAACACGCAGGGAGCTGGGCAGTGCACGACGAACTATGTTTTCGTCGACGACACCGGTGGGGTCTACCTCGGCCAGGCCGCGCATTGCGCCGCCTTGGGCGAGTCCACCGAAACCGACGGATGTCAGGGCACGAGTCAGCCGCTCGACACCGCGGTGCAATTCACTCGCCATGGCTCACTCCGCAGCGCCGGCACCAACATCGGTACCGGCCGGCTGGCCTACAGCAGCTGGCTGACCATGCAGCAACTCGGTGAGGCAGATCGAAACGCGTGTGCGTACAACGACTTCGCGCTGATCGAGATCGACCCCGCACTCGTCGATCAGGTCAACCCGAGCCTGCCCTACTGGGGTGGCCCGACCGGGCTCAACACCACGGGCACGCCCGCGGGGGACCGCGTCTACAGCTATGGGAACTCTAGCTTGCGCGCCGGACTCGCGGCTCTGTCGCCCCAGCGAGGTGAGAGCTTCGCCGATGACAGCTCTCTCGGCGGTTGGTCCCACGCGCTGAAATCGCCGACCCCCGGCATCCCGGGCGACAGCGGGGCCGCCTTCCTCGACAGCGAAGGACGGGCCGTCGGCACGCTCTCGACGCTGGGAATCGGGCTCCCCATCGTCAACAACATCGGCGACATCAGTCGTGAACTCGCCTACGCACGAGCGCATTCCGGGATCTCTGGGCTGCGCCTCGTGCTCGGAACCGAAGCATTCGATCCCAACCGGTGACAAGGAGTGGACAACGTGATTGCGCGACGACGGACTGAGCGCTGGAGGGCCGGCGCGGTGGTCTGCGCAGCGTTGCTGGTCGGGGGCTGCGCCGCCGGTACCGGCGGGCTCACCTCGGGCACGCGAGCGGGCTCCGGCGAAGCTCGGGACCAGCTGCTGCTGACGTCGAGCGAACTGCCCGCCGGATCTTCCCCTGTCGAGGTGTCGGAGGCCCGGATCGCCGACGGATTCGCCACCGCGGCGGGGATCGCCGACTGGAGCACCACCGCCGGACCGTTGACCGTGCTGCCGGCAGAATGCGGATCGGCGCAGCAGGACCTCGCGAATCAGCTGCAGCAGCTCACCGGCAATGCGTCGTTCGCGGGCGCGCAGACCGTCGATGGCATCGTCTTCACGGAAGTCATCTCCGACAGTGCCGTAGACCTGGCCTCGATCTCGGACATCCTTGCCCGATGCGGACAGATGACAGTGTCCGCATCGGTACTGGGCAAAGAAGTGAGCAGCACGAGCGTGGATATCTCGACCCTGTCCACGCCTGGTGACCTGAATAGGCTGGGTGCCATCGCATTCCACACCACAGTCCGTTCCGATGTGGTCGGGCAGCAGGCCATGGCCACGAGCTCCTACACCGGGTGCGCGGTCGTCGGCGGCATGACCATCGTCGTGCGCGCGGAGAATCTGGCCGGGGGCGGCGAGAGCGCGTTCGGGGATATCTTCAACTCGGCCGTGGAGAAGGTGCGGGCCGCCACGCAGTAGCTCCTGTACTCGCTGCCGCCACCTGCGGGGCGTTGCCGGCCCAGCCCGGGAAGTTCACAACAGGAGGGTGCGGATGACCAATCGCTCATATATGATGAACTTATCAATGAAGATGAGAGGAAGCTGCTGTCCATGGATCGGATCGACGTACATCAGCACCTGATACCGCCCGTGTATCGGGAGGCGCTGATCAGTCAGGGGATCAGCGCCGCGGGTGGACGCGAGGTACCGGCCTGGTCGGTGGACTCTGCCCGGGAGATGATGAACGAATCCGGGATCGGGGCGGCGGTGCTGTCGGTGTCGACGCCGGGAACCAGCTTTCTGGCCGATCCGGGCGACGCCGCGACCCTCGCCCGTGCCGTGAACGACTTCTCCGCGGCCGTCGCCGACCAGGAGCCCGACCGCTTCGGCTTCTTCGCGACGGTTCCGTGGCCGGACGTGGATGCGGCTGCCGCGGAGGCGACGCGGGCACTGGACACCCTCGACGCCGACGGTGTGGTGCTGCTGAGCAACGCGCGCGGCGTGTACGTCGGGCAGCCGGGCCAAGACGCGCTGTTCCGGGTGCTCGACGATCGTTCGGCCGTGGTGTTCGTGCATCCGGCGGATGTGCCGGGACCGACCGTGGACGGCGTGCCGCCCTTCGCCACCGACTTCCTGCTCGACACGAGTCGCGCCGCATACCTGCTCGTCCGCAACGAGATTCGCCGACGCTATCCCAATATCCGGTTCATCCTCAGCCACGGCGGCGGGTTCGTACCATACGCCGCGCACCGGATGGCGCTGGCGATTTTCAGCGAGACCGGGCGCAGTCCCATCGAGGTGCTCGAGGAGTTCGCCGGCTTCTACTTCGACACCGCACTGTCCTCGAGCGCGGCGGCGCTGCCGAGCTTGCTGGCCTTCGCCGATCCCGGTCACGTGCTCTACGGCAGTGACTGGCCCTTCGCGCCACAGGCCGCGGTGGCCTGGTTCGATGCCGGACTGGGGGAGTTCGACGGTGTCAGCCGAGACGATCGAGACGCGATCCGTCACGGCAACGCCGCCGCGCTGCTTCCCCGCTTCGGCGGAGCACCGGCCGCCGTGCCGACGGCTCCGCTGCTGACACGCACGCGCCGCGAGCTGCGCAGGCGCGCCTTCGGGGCGATCGCCCGGGCGGCCTCTCGGCGGGCCTGACCCCAGCGGCCTACGCCCCGGTCTGCAGGGGCAGGTCGGGGTTGGTGGGCAACTCGGGCAGCGGGGCGGAGCTGAGGCGTTGCGCGGACCGCTTGTTCATGCCGAACATGCGCAGGGCTCGATAGGTCATCTCGTCGGCGAGTGCGGCCGCGTCCGCGTCGGGTTTGGCGTCGAGCAGCTGGAGCAGTCCGAGCAGTGTTCCGCCTGCCGCCATGATGGCCAGATCGGGATCCATCGGTTCGAAGCGCCCGGCCTCCTGGGCGGCGATGATGTCCTGGCGCGCGCTGGGTGCGAGCCCCTGATCGCGCAGCATCACTCCCATGCCGGAGTGGAGGACGACGCGCACCATCTCCGGGAGCTGGCGTTGCAGCCGACCGGTCAGCCGGAAGCTGACCGCGAAGATCTCCGCGGGGTCGTCGTAGCGGGCCACGATGTGGTCCCGCATCTCGTTGTAGACCTTCAGCGCGGACTGCACGGCCTCGTCGAAGAGCTGTTCCTTGGAATCGAAATGGTTGTAGAAGGATCCGAAACCGACGTCCGCGGCGTCGGTGATCTCCTTGATGCTCACCGCCGACTGGCCTTCGGACAGGAACTTCCGCGCCGCGCCGAGCAATGCGTTGCGCGTGCGTTCCCTGCGGCGATCGGTACGCGTGGGTGCGATCTGTTCGGCTGTCATCTGCCCTCCACCTCGAGTTGCCGCAAGAATCATAACTGATCGTAGGTTCAGTACCGATGCGTATTGTACGCAGATGTGTGACGGTGGTAGCTACGGCCGGGATCTGTCGCCGAGGTACGTATTTCGGACCGAAAGTGCTGTTCAGACGATTATCGCGCGTATCGCACAGTGGTACGTTGCCTGCCGAGGTCGATGGTTCCGTCGTCGGTGCCGATCGTCGCTTCGATGACGTCACCGTCCTGGAGATACTTCGGATTCTTGGCTTGGCGGTCGAAGAACAGCTTCCACTTGAGCTTGGGCGGGAGCATCGCGCCGATGATCTCCACCGGCTTGGGCGGCGCGCTGATCGCGGTCCCCACGGGTGTACCGGTGAGCAGCAGGTCGCCGGCGTCCATTCGCTGGAACCGGGACAGCGCCCGCACGGTCTCGAGCGGCTGGTAGATCATGTCGGCCACGGTCATGTCCTGTCGCTTGTCGCCGTTGACCCACAGCCGCAGCCGCAGGTCGGCGAATCGATCGAGCTCGCCGTCTTCCAGGAGAACCAGCGCGGGTCCCGTCGGGGTGAAGGTCGGGTACGACTTGCCCTCGTAGTACTGGGTCTGCGGCAATTGCACGTCGCGCGCGGAGATGTCGTTGGTGACGACGAGCCCCGCGATGTAGTCGGCGAGGTTGCCTGCGTCGACCTCGGTGCCGACGGGCAGTTCTCTGCCGAACACCAGCCCGATCTCGACTTCGTAGTCCAGCAGCCGCACATGGCTCGGACGAACGACGTCGTCGTGGGGCCCGCTGATCGATCCCGATGCCTTCCGGAAGAAGGTGAGTGGCACCGAATCGGGATCGCCACCGGAATCCCGCACGTGGGAGGCGAAGTTCGTCATCTGGGCGACCACCCGGCAGGGGGCCGTCACCGGGGACAGCGGCATCAGTTCGTGGACCGGGACCAGGTCGGTGTTGCGGGCGGCATGGGTGATCCCGGCCCGGTCGGCGAGCAGTTCGGCGGTGGTGGCGGCGCCGGTCTCGATGCGGGCCGCGCCCGCGCCGGTGCGCAGCCACCAACCCTCGATCGTCCGGAGAACGGTATGCGTCATGAGCGAGCCACTTTCATCAGGCCGACGAGGCGGCGGAGGTCGAATTCGTTGTGCTCTTCCCGGAGTGCGCCGAACATCGCGCCGAGCTCTTCCGCGGCGTGCCGGCCGGGTGCGACGCCGAGAACGGTCGTCTCTCCCCTGCGCTCAACTGACGATATCATCATTTAAGACGTAGTTATCAGTACATGTTGGTTGGATGATAGCGTCAAGTATGAGATAGCCATCATTGATGCGAGGTCTGCGTCGACGGATCAGATGTGGAGGGCGCGATGGATGACACTGCGGGTACCAATCGTCTGGAGCGGCGAAAAGCGCGAACCCGCGCAGCGCTCGTAGCGGCGGCACAGGTCTTCATTGCCCAGGGTCGGCTGAACGCCCCCATCTTGGAGATCACTCAGGCGGCCGACGTCGGCATGGGATCGTTCTACAACCATTTCTCCAGCCGGGAGGAGCTCCTGCAGGTGGCGGTGGGCGAGGTTCTCGACCGGCTCGGGGGAGTGCTGGATGAGCTGACGGCCGGGATCGATGATCCGGCGCATGTCTTCGCGCAGAGCTTTCGCCTGGCGGGACGGTTCCATCGGCGTGAACCCACCGCGAGCAAGGTTCTGCTCGCGGAGGGGCTTGTCTACGCGGGTTCGGACAAGGGCGTGGCCGCGCGAGCACGCCGGGATATCGAATCGGGGGTGCGCGCGGGTCGTTTCGTGGTGCGCGATGCGGAACTCGCGCTGGTGATCGTGTCGGGAGCCGCGCTGTGTCTCGGACAGTTGCTGCACGAACAGCCGGCTCGCGACGACTCGGCGGCGGTCGATCAGGTGGCCGAAGACCTGCTGCGGATGCTCGGGGTGAGCGCGGATGAGGCACACGACATCAGCCGGCGCGCACTGCCCGAGATCTGAATCGCGCAGTCTCACCGGCGCGCGTGAGAGCCGTCCTTTGGCTCAGCCGGGTCGGCTCAGCCGATGGCGCCGGACAGGGCCGGGAGCATCTTGACCACCTGGGCTTCCCAGTACTGCCAGGCGTGGACGCCGGCGGAAGGGAAGTCGTAGGTCACGGTGGACGCTCCCAGGGTCGTCATCCGTGCCTGGAACGACCGTGAGTTGCTCAGGGAGAGGGTCTCGAGCGCGGATCCCTCCGCGGCCGCCTTGCTCGGTTCGCCCGCCTCGGTCGGTACTCCGGTCGCGGCCGACACCCAGAGCCTGGTCCCGTTCTTGATCAAGTCGGGAGCGAGGAACATGGGATCCATCCGTTCCCATTTGTCCGAGGTCGGCGAACTGATCATGCAGGCGATGTTGTATCCGCCGGCCTTGGCCATCGCGGCGGCGATCGCGCCGCGCATGCCGGGCGCCGACGGGGTGAGATATCCGGACAGCGATGCGGCATAACTGAACTGGTTCGGGTGATGGGCCGCGAGCGCGAGCGCGGCGCTGCCGCCCATCGAGAGTCCCACCACGCCGTTGCGGACCGGGGACAGGCCGAGGCGTTCGTCGAGCGCGGCCGGCAGTACCCGGGTCAGCAGAGTTTCCCAGGTGTAGGTGTACGACTTGCCGGGGCCCGTCTCCGGGACAGCCGCGGACTTGTCCGCGATGTCGGACGGCGAGGTTTCCGGAAGATCCGACGGGCGGTCCCAATCCATGTAGAAGCTGGACTGTCCGCCGATCGGCAGCACCACGTTGATATTGTGCGCGGTCAGCGTGCGGGCGATATCCGTTTCGATTTCCCACCCGTTGAGGTCCTCGCGCGCCCACATGCCGTCGAGGGCGTATACCACGCGGTGCGTATTTCCGTCCGCGGCGCGGAATACCCGGCTCTTGACGGGGCCCATGTCGGAGTCGACCCAGAAGTCGACGCCGGCCGGGTCGAATGCGGCGTTCGCCCGGGGCACCGTCGTATAGACGAGAAGCACTGCGAGCGAGGAGAACAGGGACAGCCAAAATGTCATTCGGGCGAGCGCGATCAACGCTTCGTCTCTTTCCATGAGGTGTGATCGGATACAGTCGCAGGACTGATCGGCCAGGCGACGCCCGGCCCGAATCGGATCCTACGGCGGAGATATGAAGATTCTTCTCGCCGGATTCTGAGGCAAATTTAATCCAGGTCGCTTCTCAGTACGTATCCGGCGCCGTGGACGGTGTGGATCAGCCGGCCGTGGTCGCCGAATTCCAATTTCCGCCGGAGGTGGGAGATGAAAACCTGGACCACGTTGCTCTGGGTGGGAAAATTGTATCCCCACACCAGTTCGAGGAGCTGTTCCCGGCTCAATATCCGACCGTGGTGCAGCGCGAGAATATGGAGCAGGTCGTACTCGCGCCGGGTCAGGGTGACTTCGCTGCCCGCGATCGTGACGCGTCGAGCCGAGTCGCTGATCTGCAGCGGGCCGATCTCGAAAGCGGGCGGGTCGGCGGCCTGTGGGCCGCGGGTACGACGCAGTACCGCGCGCAGGCGAGCGGTGAGTTCCTCGAGGACGAACGGTTTCACGAGGTAGTCGTCCGCGCCGGCCTCCAGGCCCGCCACCCGCTCGGTGAGGCTGGTTCGCGCGCTGAGAATACAGATGGGCACGTCGCTGCCGAGTGCACGTAGTGCGCGGATCACGCCCAGGCCGTCGAGATTCGGCATCTGCAGGTCGAGGACGATCGCGGCGGGCCGGTGGTTTCTGCATGCGTGCATCGCCTCGACCCCGTCGGCTGCTGTCCGCACCTCGAAGCCGAGAAGCGTCAGCCCGCGTTCGAGCGACTCGCGAATGTTCTCGTCGTCGTCGACCACGAGAATCGGTTCCGCCGCCGTCACCGCTGCGCGGGACTCCGTCACGAGGGCAGGCCGACCAGCCGGTCACTGGCCGCGCGCAGGCGTTGCCCGAGGGCCGGATCCTGCGCCGCTGCCGAGGGCAGACGTAGCTCGCCGTCCTCGAAGTAGCCTCCCGTAACGCCGGCGAAGGCAGGTTCCGTGGCCAGTTCGGTGAGCCGGCGGGCCCCGTCGGCGGCGGGGATCATGTGGACGCGTTTGACCACTGCCACGATCGGTCTGGCGAACCAGGGCGCCTTGTTCCATATGCCGGTGGCCACCATTCCCGGGTGCACGGCATTGACGGTCACCCCGGACTCCGCGAGTTCCGCGGCAAGGCTGCGGGCGTACATGACGTTGGCGAGCTTGGATCGCGCATACGCCGTCATGATCGAGTAGCCGTGCCGGTGCGGGAGGTCGTCGAAGTCGATCTCGCCGCGGTAGTGCGCGGTGGAGGCCGTGATCACGATCCGGGCCGGTGCCGCGGACAGCAGCAGTGGCTTCACCGACTCCGTGAAGAGATAGGGGGCGAGGTGATTGACGGCGAGGGTGGCTTCGTGGCCGTCCTCGGTCAGGGTGCGTGCGGCGAAGACCGCGCCCGCGTTGTTGATCAGGACATCGATGGCGTCATACCGGCTGCGGACGGTCGCCGCGAGCGATCGCACGGACGCCAGCGACGTGAAATCGGCCTGGAGCACGTCTGTTCGGGCAGCGCCCGCCGCGCGGACTCGTGCTGACGCGGCCGCGAGCCGGTGCCGGTCGCGGCCGACCAGTACAAGATGCGCGCCGGGGGCGAGCTGGGTGGCGCATTCCAGGCCGATACCTGATGTTGCGCCGGTGATGAGAATTGTCGGCACGACCCCTCCGCGAACGAATCGATGGTGATGGAGTTTTCCTCAACTTCGGCTCGGAAACCGCCGGGCGCGCTGAATCGCGTGCGCCCGGCGGACCGTCGAGTCAGCCCGCGTTGATCGCCGCGGCCAGTCTGGGAAGCTGGCGCAGCGGGGCGTGATGCTCGACTTCCATGCGCTGGTCGGCGTCGAAGATGTCGCTGAGTCCGGGAGCGGGGTCGTGGGTGCCGGACTGCGGCAGGGTGGTCGCGCTGAAGGGCCAGTCGGAGCCGAAGACGATGTGATCGCGGCTCGTCACGGCCGACACCGCCGACATCGCGGCGCTGGATCCGCTCAGCGCGGTGTCGTAGAAGAAGCGCGAAATCTGCGTCTTCGCGTCGAGCAGGGACGGCTTGTCCAGACCCTCGGGCCAGTTCTCGCCGACCGTGGTTTCGGAGGCGACGCCGACGCGCCAGGACAGGAACGGCAGCGTGCCGCCCGCGTGGGAGAGCTGGAACCGGATGTTGGGGTAGCGCTTGGTGACACCGGTCAGCATCATCATCGTCGCGGCCCGGGTCGTATCGAAGGTGTACTCGATGAGGAAGTCGGGCAGGGGCAGGCTGGGCTTGGCGTCGTCCGCGATCGCGGCGGGGTGCACGAACACGTAGGCGTTGCGCTGGTTGAGCGCCATCATCAAGGGCTCGTAGCGCGGGTCGCCCAGGTAGACGCCCTGGTAGGCGGACAGCAGCACGATGCCGTCGGCGTGCAGGACGTCCAGGGCGTAGATCGCCTCGGCAACCGAGGCGGCGATGTCGGGCATGGGCAGCACCGCGAACGAGCCGAAGCGCGTGGGGTACTGCCGGGTGAGTCCGGCGACGTACTCGTTGCAGTATCGCGCCATGTCGTTGGCTTCCTTGCCTGGGGCCAGGAACCCGACGCCAGGGTCGGAGACCGACAAGGCCTGGGCCTGGATGCCGTAGTAGTCCATGAATTCCATCGCGGACTCGGGCGACCACTGGGGCGTGGGGTAGCCGCCGACGGTGAAGTGCCCGTGCGACAGCAGCGCCGCGCGGTAATCCGGCGGCAGCACGTGCGTGTGCAGGTCGATGCGGTAGGTGCCGGTGGGCGCGGCGTACTGGGCGCGGGCCGTTCCCGCCGCGCCGAACTGCGTCGACGAGCCGAGGGGGAGTGCTGTCGCCGCGGCTACTCCGAGGGTGCCTGCGACGGCGCCACCGAGCATGCGGCGGCGGCTCACGCCGGCGCGCGACGGGGTGTCGGATTCCTTCACGAGTACGTTCTTCCTTTCGGTCGGTTCGGTCGCATCGCGGATCCACACCCGGCCGGGTCGGCACGAACGGAATCCGCGGCGGACGGCGCCACGTGGTGGGAGTGCTCGATCGAGCTGATCGAGCGAAGCGATGCGCCAATCGCTGATGAAAGTATCAGATGCGATCTATCTCTTCATCGAACCGGTGATCATGGGTCTGGATCGGTCTGCCGGGCCGACGACGTGGTCGGCCCGGCAG
>NZ_JBSGVD010000020.1:0-124635 GCF_053608285.1 Nocardia sp. NPDC055053
GTCAGGCACCGTTGCTTGCTCCTACGTCGCGTACGCAACGGCACCTGACCGGCGGGACGGCCGCGAACCGCCGCTGACGCGGCGGCCCCTCCTCGAGGTCGGGGCGTGCGGGGCCGGGAAGGTGCTAGGCGGATTCCTGTGGCCGCAGGCGCAACGCGATCGAGTTGATGCAGTAGCGCTGGTCGGTGGGGGTGGCATACCCCTCGCCCTCGAAGACGTGGCCGAGATGGCTGTGGCAGTTGGCGCACAGCACCTCCACCCGGCGCATGCCGAGGCTGTCGTCGGCGCGCAGGATCACCGCGTCGGAATCGGCGGGGTCGAAGAACGACGGCCAGCCGCAGTGCGAGTCGAATTTCTCTGTGCTGCGGAACAATTCGGCATCGCAGGCGCGACAGGTGTAGACGCCTTCGGTTTTGGTGTCGGTGTATTCGCCGACGAACGGGCGCTCGGTGGCGGCCTCACGAAGGACGGAGTATTCCTGCGGATCCAGTTTCGCCCGCCACTGCTGCGGCGTCAGCTGGATGCGCGGCGTGGGCAACGATGAACTCATCACTCCACGCTAATGGTTTCGGCCGGTGCGCGCCGCGAGCGTCACCGGCCGATCCCTACTTCAGCGCGGGCTCCCGGTTGTCGGCGGGTTCTTCCGGCGCGACCGGATCGTCGCGATCCGGCGCGGGGGAGACCGCCGCCTGCTGCTCGTCCTCGGTGCCGTCGCGGGAGTCGGGCGCGCTCGCCATCCACGCCGGGTCGATCCCGAACTTCAGCCTGCCCTCGCGCCGGGCGGCCAGGTAGCGGTCGCCGAGCACACAGAACACGACGAGGAGCAGCAGCCCCCAGCCGAAGGTCACCCGCAGGTACTCGAGGGTGCGTCCGGTGGCCTGCCAGCGATCCGACAGCCACTTGTCGTAGGTCATGAACCCGAAGATCGCCAGCCAGGCGGGCCAGTTGCGCAGCACCGAATTACGCAGCACCACCGACATCAGGAACGGGAACAGCATCATCGAGTAGTACATCTGGCCCAGCGAGAGCAGCAGGAACGACGCGGTGAGCAGCACACCGGAGAAGGTGGTGACGAAGAAGAGCTCGTCGTGACGGTAGTAGCGCCACAGCAGCCACAGCGTCACCGCGACGACACCGATCATCAGACCCTGGATCAGCAGGATCATCCAGTGCGGCAGCCCGAAGTAGAGCCCGTTGCCACCGACCGAACTGTTGAAGTAGTCGCGCGTCTCAGCCAGATACGGCACGACACGGGTGAAGAATTTCTCGGGGTCCGCCGACAGCGGCCAGGCGATCGCGGTGAGCGTCAACGGCACACCGAGCGCGGTGATGAAGACCTTCCACTGGCCGCGAACGGCCGCGACGAGCAGCAACGGCGCCAGCGTCGGTTTCACCGAGATACTCAAACCGAGTGCGACACCGGCCCACAGGTCTCGACGCGCCAACAGCAGGTGGATGAACACCAGCTCGGCAAGCAGCAGACAGCCGTTGACGTTGGTGAAGACCAGCGTGTTGGTCACCGTCTCGGAGGCGAACATCGCCAGCAGCAGCGCGGGCGCGGCGATGGAGCCGAGACCGAACTTGAACAGGCGGAGCAGCAGGTACCAGGCGAGCAGGATCGCGACGGCGTTGAGCCCGATGAACAGCCAGCGCGACAGTTCGTATTCGATGATCGCCACCGGCGCGATCAGCAGTGTTCCGCTCGGGTAGTAGAGGTAGTGCGGATCGACCGACGAGAAGTCGGCGGTGTACAACGGCCTGCCGTTGAGGAATTCGAACGAGGCGTTGTAGACCGGACGGTAATCGTCGGTGACGAATCCGTTGATCGCCTTGATGAAGACACGATTCAGCACGGTCATGACCGCGAACGGCCACAGAGCGAACTTGATCACATCCGCGGTCGTGCGCGCGGTACGGGGCTCGAGCTGTCGGAACAACACTGGGGCACGGTACACCGGATCCGGTAGCGATGGTGTCGCCGGACCCGTCGGACGCGCCGCGACCACCTGGTCGTCCGACCGGGATCAGGCGGGGCAGGCGCCGCCGTCGGCGGGCAATTTCGCCTCGGCGAGGTAGTCGGCGACGGCTTTCTGCGCGCACCCGGAGTGGGCGACGACCGGATGCCCCCAGCCCTGCCAGGTCATCGTGGCGTGCCGGGCGCCCGCCGCGCCGAGCGCACCGGTCACCGAGGCAGCGGCACCGCCCACGATCGGGTCGGCGGCGCCGGCGAACACCAGCACCGGCAGCTCGAGCTCGGTCGGCAGTGGTGGGGCGGTGGAGACCGGCCAGGCGGAGCACACCATCAGGTCGATCGCGGCGGTCCGCCCGAAAACCGGATATTTGCTCGCCCAGGTTCCGGTGAGCTCGCGCGCCTTGTCCGGCGTCGGTGGCTGCTGGCTGTCGGTGCAGCGGTTGACGAACTCGCCGTCGGAGTTGATCGCGGCGGTTTCGCGGGTGACCAGCGTGGCCAGCGGTGCGCGATCACCGCGGTCGGCGGCGGCGAGGATGTCGGCCAGCGCGGTCACCCGGCTCGCCTGGTCACCGCGCGGGCTGGACAGGAAGCCGGTGAGCGCGGTGGCGAGGTCGGCGGCCGAGATGTCGCCGAGCGCGCCGGTGGTGGCCTTGTTCATCAGCGCGATGACCGCCGCGCGCGGGTCGGGGCCGAGCGCGCAGTTGGCGGCCTTGCAGCGCTGGGCGAAGGCGGTCAGGGCGGCCTCGGCGCCGGTGACGGCGGCTTCGGCCATCGTGGTCGCGTCCGCGCCGACCGGCTCGGGGGCGTCGAGCACGAGCCGGGCCAGGTGGTCGCCGTAGCGGCGGGCATAACTGAGCGCGACCTTGGCGCCGTTGCCGGTGCCGATCAGGTTGATCTTCTCGACCTGCCACTGCTTGCGCAGCTGCTCGATGTCGTCGGCGGCGTGCGGGGCGTCGAAGGTGCCCTCGTAGGGCTGCAGGAAGTCACGGCAGGCGATGGTCGCGTCCTGGCTGTAGCCGGCGACCGCGCCGACCTGATCGTCGCTGCCGACCCCGAACTGGCCGAGATCGGCCATCACCGCGCGCAGCTGGGCGGGAATGCAGTCGATGGGCTGGGAGGCGCCGATCCCGCGCCGGTCGACGGCGACGATCGGCTGTGCGGCCAGCAACGCGCTGTTGGGGCCGACGGCCAGACCCGCCAGCGTCGAGGCCGACGAGCGGTCGGCGCCGGAGGTGAGCACCAGCGGCGCCGCGTCGGCGGGGGTCTGCGGCAGCCGGGCCCGCAGGGCGCCCGCCCGGAACGTGCCGAGCACGGTGCCCGCGGTGTCGATCGGGGTCGCGAAGTCGGCGCACTCCAGGACCAGGCCTGCCGGAGCCGCGCCGAAATCGAGCGAACCCAGGGTCGACGCGGTGCAGTCCTTCCAGGCCAGGTCGGTTTTCGGGACCTCGGCCTTGGCGAGATCCGGCACAGCGGGTTCCTCGGTCTGCCCGCCGCCAGCCCCGGGGCGCTCGACGGCGACGACGGGCCGATCCGACGGTCCGGCTCCGCAGCCCGCGAGCATGATCGACAGTGTCGCGGCCGTCGCCGCGGCCCGAGTCCAGCGCATGGGCTACACACTGCCAGGTTCGGCGCCAGGTTTCATCGACGGGCCCACCGGGCCAGCACGGTGCCGTCCTCGGCGAGCACCAGCTGTTTGCGGCTCATCGGGGTGTCGAAAGTGGTCGCCGACAGCGAGATTCGCCCGCCGGCCCCGCCGACCAGCATCGGCGCGGTGCTCAGGCACAACTCGTCGACCAGATCCGCCTCGGCCAGCTGCCCGAACAGATGCGGCCCGCCTTCGCACAGCACCCGGTGCAGGCCGCGCTCGGCGAACACCCGCACCAGCGCGGACGGCATGATCGCGGCCTCACCGGCGATGACCACCTGCGCGCCCGCCTGCTCGAGCGCGGCGACCTGGTCGGCGCCGGCGCTGGCGGTGGTGATGACCAACGGCGCGACCTCGGCGTCGGTGAAGAACTTCGACGCCGGATCCAGCCGCGCGCTCGCGGTGACCACCGCGATCGGCGGCGGCGTTCCGTCGGCCGATCCGCCGATGCCGTGCCGGAAGTGCGCGCGGCGCCGATCCGGATCCGGGTGCGCGCCGCCGTAGTTCTCCGCGCGCACCGTGCCCGCCCCGATGACGATCACCTCCGCCAGCTCACGCAGCAGCGTGAATACCCGGTGGTCGGCATCGGTGCCGAGCCCGGCGGACACGCCGTCCACGGTGAACGCGCCGTCGATACTGTTGACGAAGTTGGCCCGCACCCAGGGACGCTCCAGGTGCCGGGGATAGGCATAGCACCTGGCCAGTGCGTCGTCGTCGAGGTCTGCGAGCTGGGTCACATTGTGGATACGCTGCATAGGAACCGATGCAACCACGTCCGTACGATTTGTCCATGCAAGAACGCCTCGTCGATCGCCATCCGGAGGTCCCGGCCGACCAGCTCGTCGCGCAGATGGTGCCCCCGCCCATGTTCGACGAGGTCAGCTTCGCCTCCTACATTCCCGACCCCAAGGAACCGAGCCAGGCGGCCGCGGTCCGCAAGGCCGAGGAATTCGCCGGTCAGGTCGCCAAGATCCACAAGGCCGGCTCCAAGAAGAGCCTCTTCGGCAAGAAGAAGGCCGTCACCGGCGCGGGCCTGTACCTCGACGGTGGCTTCGGCGTCGGCAAGACCCACCTGCTCGCCTCGACCTTCCACAGCGCGCCCGCGCCGAAGTCGTTCGGCACCTTCGGTGAGCTGACCAACCTGGTCGGCGCGCTGGGCTTCGTCAACGCCGTCGAGCGTCTCTCCGGCAACAGCCTGCTGTGCATCGACGAGTTCGAGCTCGACGATCCGGGCGACACCACCATGGTCTCGCGCCTGCTCACCGAGCTCTCCGCCGCAGGCGTCTCCATCGCGGCCACCTCGAACACCCTGCCCAGCCAGCTCGGCGAGGGTCGTTTCGCCGCCCAGGATTTCCTGCGCGAGATCAAGAAGCTCGGCTCCATCTTCGAGCCGGTGCGCGTCGACGGCCCCGACTACCGCCACCGCGACCTGCCGCCCGCCCCCGAGCCGACCTCGCCCGACATCCTGGCCGAACGGGCCGCCACCACACCGGGTTCCACCCTCGACGACTACGACGCGCTGCTGAAGCACCTGAGCACGCTGCACCCGTCGAAGTACGGCGCGCTCATCAACGGGGTGTCCTCGGTGTTCATCTCCGGCGTGCACCCGGTCACCGATCAGGCCGTCGCCCTGCGCATCGTCGTGCTGGCCGACCGCCTCTACGACGCCAGCATCCCGGTGACCGTCTCGGGTGCCAAGCTCGACGAGATCTTCTCCCAGGAGATGCTCGACGGCGGCTACCGCAAGAAGTACCTGCGCGCGATCTCGCGTCTGCTGGCGCTCTCGCGCTTCGAGGCCGCCGCCGCGTAGGACGCGGGCGCCGGGTACGTTCTGCCGTGACCCGGCGTCGTCGAAGGAGTTTCACCGTGACCCGTAGTCGTGCCGCGCGCGCGAGCCTGGCCGCCGCGACCGGAGTGGCGGTGCTGCTCGGTCCGGTCGTCGGCCAGGCCGCCGCCGCGCCGGCGCCCAGCAGTGACACCGGGACCGTCGATCGGCTGATCGGCCTGTCCGGTGTGCAGAACGCCAGGGACGCAGGCGGTTACCGCACCACCGACGGACACCGGGTCCGCACGGGGCTGGTGTTCCGCTCCGGCGCGCTGGACAAGGCGACCCCCGATGACCTGGCCAGGCTGAGCGCACTCGGCGTGCGCGTCGTCGACGACCTGCGGACCGGCTACGAACGCGACCTCGCCGCCGACCGGCTCCCCGCCGGCGCGACCGGCAACGCCTACGACGTGATCGGCCAGGCGCCGCCACTGGTCCTGGCCGGTGCCCTGTTCGGCGGCGAGGGCATGTACCGCGCGTTCATCGCCCCCGGCGCGAACGCGGCGTTCGCCGCGGTGCTGCGCGACATCATCGCCGCCGACGGCGCCGGCGTGCTCTATCACTGCAGCGCGGGCAAGGACCGCACCGGCTGGACCTCGGCGGTCCTGCTGACGCTGCTCGGCGTCGACCGGGACACCGTCACCGCCGACTACCTGGCCTCCAACGCCTACCGCGACGCCGCGCCTGCCGACCCGCTCAACGGCGTGCAGCAGAGCTGGCTCGACGCCGCCTTCGACCAGGCGACCCAGTCCTACGGCAGCTTCGACGGCTACGTCCGCGACGGCCTCGGCCTGACCGGCACCGAGGTCGCCGCGCTGCGGTCCGCACTGCTCAGCTGAGCAGCTTCCGCTCGAACACATAGTCGGCGTGCACCTGATTGCCGACGGTATTGGTCTTGGTGCCCACCCGCACGAATCCGTGCTTGGCGTAGAAGTTCTGCGCGCGCTCGTTGACCTGGTTGACGCCCAGCCACACCGCGCCCGCGCCCGACTCGCGTGCCGTGGCGACCGCGGCCTCCATCAGCGCACCGGACACGCCGCTGCCGTGATGACCCGGCAGCACATACATCTTGCTCAGCTCGACCACCGCACCTGCGCTGACCTGGGCCGCGACCTCGGGATCGCTCGGCCTGCCCGCGACGAGCATGGCGTAGCCGACGATCTCGTCGCCCTCGACCGCCTTGAGCACGATCCGGTCCGGGTCCGACAGGTATTCGCCGAACCGTTCGCCCGAGAGCATCTGGTCCAGGAAGATCTCGATGTCGCCCGGGGTGGCCTCAGGGGGACAGGCCAGCGGAAAGGTGGCCGCGGCGACATCGCTGAGCTCCTCGGCATCCCAGAGCCCGGCCCGATCGACGACGACGGAACTGTTGGTCATCTTTCCAGTACAGCACGGGTCGGCCCGGCGGCGGTGGCAGGTTTACCGCGGTGCCGAGTACTCTCCTCGCCATGACGAGCGGTAGCCGCATCGGGATCGTCGGTGCGGGAGTTGCGGGTTTGGCCTGCGCGAAAGTGTTGAGTCGGGCGGGATTCCCGGTCGAGGTGTTCGACCGGGCCCCTGATGTCGGAGGTGTGTGGAGCGCCACCCGTCGCTATCCGGGTCTGCGCGCGCAGAACAGCAAATTCACGTACCACTTCAGCGATCACCCGATGCCGGACGACTTTCCCCGCTGGCCCGACGGTCAGCAGATCCAGGCCTACCTCGCCGGGTACGTGCACGAGTTCGGCCTGGCCGAGCACCTGCGCCTCGGCACCGAGGTGATCGCCGCCGACCCGGTTGACAGCGGCTGGCTGCTCGAGGTCCGCGACGGCAACGGCGTGCGGCGCACCTCCTGCGATCACCTGATCGTCGCCAACGGCGTGTTCAGCGACCCGGTGATGCCGACGCTGTCCGGCGCGGCGGCCTTCCGCGCCGCGGGCGGACGGCTGTGCCACGTCTCGGAGTTCCACGACCTGGAACAGGTGCGTGACCGCTCCGTGGTCGTCATCGGCTACGGCAAGTCGGCCACCGATGTCGCCGAGGCGATCAGCCACTTCGCCGACGACACCAGCGTGGTCGCGCGCAGGCTCACCTGGAAGATGCCGCGCACGTTCGGCGCGGGCATCGACTACGAGCGCCTGCTGCTGACCCGGATGGGCGAGGCGCACTTCCGGTCGAGGGAACCGCGCCGGGCCGAACGTCTGCTCGACCGGCTCAGCCTGCGCGAGGCCGATATGGACCTGGTGCAGGAACGGGTGACCCGCAAGCTGCGGCTGCGTGAGCTCGGTCTGCTGCCGGAAGGAAAATTCGAGGACATCGCCACCAGCAGTGCGAGCCTGGCGACCGAGGGCTTCGCCGAACAGGTCGAGGCGGGCCGGATCACCGTGCACCGCGATACCGACGTCACCGATCTGATCGGCGGGCAGCACGGGCCGGCGGTGCGCCTGTCCGACGGCACCCTGAAACTGGCCGAGGTCGTCGTGTGCGCCACCGGATACCGCCAGGAGGTGCCGTTCCTGACCCCGTTCGTCCGGCGCGGCCTCACCGACGAGGTCGGCGACTTCCGGCTCTACCGCAACATCCTGCCGGTGGAGATCCCCAACCTGACCTTCGCTGGCTACAACAACTCGAACGTGAGCACCCTCAACGCGGAAGTCGGCGCGCACTGGATCGCCGGACTGCTCACCGGGAAGTTCGTGCCGCCCATGCCCGAGCAGATGAACTCCGAGATCGACGAGCGGCTGTCCTGGTCGCGGGAACGCACCGGGGGCAACCACGCCCACGGCGCGACGGTGATCCCGTTCTCGCTGAGCAATATCGACGAGATGCTCGATGATCTGCGCACGCCGCTGCCGTTGGCCAGCAGGCTGGCGCAGTGGGTGCGTCCCGTACGTCCCGCGTCCTACCGCCGGGTCCTGCGTGATCGCCCGCTGGCCGTCCCCGCGGCGCCGGCGCCGGTTGCCGAGGGGTAGCCGACACGCCGGAGCGGTGCCGTCGCGACACTTGGCGGCGATCATCGCGTTGGTGATAATCCTGGCGTGGATGCGCTGGATCTGAACCTGCTGCTCGCCCTCGACGCGCTGCTCGACACCAACAGCGTGACCGAGGCGGCCCGACGTCTCCACACGTCGACCTCGGCGATGAGCCGCACCCTCACCCGGTTGCGTGCCGTGCTGGGCGATCCGTTGCTCGTGCGCTCCGGCAGGCAGCTGGTGCCGACACCACGCGCACTGGAGTTGCGCCACGATGTCGCGGGCCTGGTCGATCAAGCGCGGTTGCTGCTGACCACCCGCGACGGCAACGGGGCAGGGCGGCATCGGGATTTCGTTGTCCGGGTGGCCGATTCGGTGGTCGCGCGGCTGACCGGTCCGCTGCTGGCCGCGGTCCGTGCCCAGCTACCCGGCGTGACGGTGCGGCTGCTGGCGGCCGACGCGGGCGATGCCGCGGTAGCGCTGCGGGACGGGCGCGTCGACGTCGAGGTCGGCATGATCGGCCAGACCGATCCCGAGACGGTCGTCAAGCGCCTGTTCGCCGACCGCTGGGTCGGCGTCGCCGCCGCGGGCCACCCGTTCGGCGCCGACCGGCCCACCGTCGCCGCCTACGCCTCCGCCCAGCACCTGGAAGTCTCGGCCACCGGCCGCACCCACAGCCCCATCGACGACCGGCTGGCGCTGCACGGGCGCACCCGGCGCGTGCTCGCCACGGTGCCCGACCTGGCCACCGCCCTGTTCACCGTCGGCTCGACCGAACTGGTCTGTCCCGTACCGGAACTCCTGTCCCGGCCCGCCCGCACCGCCCTCGGCCTGACGATGTTCGAAATCCCCCTCCCGCTGCCCGCCCCCGTCGTCGCGATGGCCTGGCATCCGCGCAACACCGCCGACGCGGGTCACCGTGCCCTGCGCGACCTCATCGGCGCCGTCCTGCACGACACACCGAAACCCGACCCGGTGCCCGTGGCGGCACCGGCCTAATCGGCCTCCGTCGTCGGCGGACCGAACACGTCCCGCCGCCCCGGCGGCAATCCGGCCGACCGCTTCAATTCGTCGAGCATGGCCTGCAACTTGTCGACATGCGCGCGCTCGATATCGAACGCACGGAAAGTCCCGGTCACCGTGATCCCCGCGGCATCGGTCGCGGTCGGCGGAGCCGGATCGGCGACCACTCGATCGAGCGGACTCGTCGCCGGCGCGACATCACCCGCGCTCGCCGGGAAACCGGACGGCGCACCGTGGTTCACCGTGGGATCGAAGGACGCGCGCCCGTTGGCGGAACCATTCGGGCTCGTCGGTTCGCCGAAGCCGGTGCGCGCACTGTGCGTGAGCTCGCCGTGGCCGTTGGTGGTAGCGCCGAGGTTGGGCGGTGTGCCGAAATCAGCGGGTGTGCTGGGAGCGGCCGCGGGGTCGAGGCCCGCGGGCCGCCGGTCGTCGGCGGTCGCGTCGAATCCGCCGTGGTTCGACGAGCGGCCGATATCGGCGAGTCCGCCGATATCGGTAGGTGTGCCGTAGGTGGGTGCGGGATCGAGGGCAGGTCCGCGGCCGTTGGTGGCAGCGGTGACACCGGCGGGCGTGCCGAGGTCGGGGAAGTTGCCGTGGGGGAGAGTGGAATCGGGGCCAGGGGTCGCGGCGTCGACACCGCTGGTGCCGGTCTCGGCGTGGCTCTTGGGCGCGGATAGGCGGGCCGGCGGGCCCGCGGGGGTGGGCGCTTCGTCGCCGGACGGGCCGGTGGTGAGGTGTTCGCGGGGAGTGAAGTCGTCGAAGATCGACTCGGTGCGGTGCGCGGCGTCACCACCGGTGAATCCGTTGCGGGCGTGCCCGTTCCGGCTCGGAGGCGGGAGTGTCGCGTCCTCGTCGGTGAATGTCCAGTGGATGCCGTTGGCGGTGGAACCCGAGGTGGGGGTCGGTGCCACGGTCGCCGGCGCACCGAATCCGTTGGCCGAGTAACCGTTCGTCGCGGGCTCGGTACGGCCGCCCGCGGTGAGACCGGCCGCCCGCGGGTCACTCACTGCCCGGGTGGTTTCGCCCCCGGTGGCGTCGATGCCGGTGCCGGACTGGGCATCCGACGACCCGGCCCGCGCTCCGGCATCCCCGACCGGTGCGGCCGTGGCCTCGGCGGGCCTGCCCACCGGCCGCGCCCGCTCGACGTCGGGGCGCTGTCCGACGCCGTCCCGTCTCTCCGGCACCGCATGCATGGCAGCGGTATTCGCCTGATCGGCGGTGATGCCGGACAGCGACACGTCACCACCGCGCACGACGTCACCGACCTCCGCGCTGCCAGGAAGCGAGGACGATCCGAGCGTCGCCGAATCGTCGGACCTCGTTCCCGAGGAGGTGCCGTCACGCCCGAGCGCCGAGATCGACCCGGCACGGTCTCCGGAGTCGGCATCGCGCCCCGCACCGGCCGTCCGGTCACCCCGGCCGGACCCAGTGCTCGACAACCGCTGCGTGACTTGCCATTCGAGAGCCTGGATCACACTGTCATCCGAGACCTCAACACCCTGACGTCCACCCACCGTCCCCGACTGCGCGGCAACCCTGCCGGGCACGGTGATCTCGGCATCGTCGAGTTCCCGTCCGCCATCCACCGGATTGCTCTCGGCCACTCCGATGCCGTTCCCCGATGTCGAATTCGCCGTGCTGTCCGCTGCGGTGGAAGTCTCAACGCCGTCGGCCTCCGCCACCGGTAGGCGGCCATGCTGCGCGGCCGAGAGCTGGTCGGCACCCGCCGACCTAGTGCCCATGGCCGCTGGCGCGCCGGTCGGCGCTGGAACGCCGACAGGCGATGACGCCGGGACGGGGGTGGCACTCGGCAAAGAGGCGCCGACCGGACCCGATCGGTGACCGAGGGACTGCCCGTTCCGGGTGTGCCCGGCTTCTGTGGAGTCAGCCCCGCCGACTACGACCGACTGTGTGCCGCCGTCCTGCGCCGACACCGCATCGCGGGCGGGGGAGGACACCGCATCGCCGATCTGGCTCGGCGCATGGTTCAGCGACTGCGCCTCGACCGCCTCAGCGCCGTCGATCGCCGAAACGCCATTCACCGCTCCTGCGCCGTTCGCAGCCTGCGTATTGCGCAGGGGCGCCGCACCGTTAGGCCACGGGGCGCCGTTGGACGCTACGCCGTTCAGTGCGGAGCGGTCCGCTGCCTGCGCGCCGTTCATGGCGGCGGCCGCGGAACGTGCTCCATTCAGCCGCTGCGCGCGATCGCCAGCCTGCGCGCCGTTCGTCCGCGCATCAGCTCTGTCGTCCGACACGGCGACCTGCGCGGCCACACGACCGGCACGCGACTCGACCTCCGGTGCCGTGAACGGCGATCGCGGAGCGCCCTCGGACCCCAGCAGTGCCGCGACCCCCGCGACCTCACCGGCCGGCTCGAACGCGGCCGAGGGCCGGGGAACCGGGGCGACGGAGATAG
The DNA here is from genome assembly GCF_053608285.1 of Nocardia sp. NPDC055053. NCBI lineage: Bacteria > Bacillati > Actinomycetota > Actinomycetes > Mycobacteriales > Nocardiaceae > Nocardia > Nocardia sp. NPDC055053. Next base: position 11,833 of record NZ_JBSGVD010000020.1, read on the forward strand.
GCCAGGTCGGGTCGCCAAGGTGATCGGTGCGGGAGTGGCGGCGTTCCAGCGGGGGCCGAGGGGCGTCGACGGCGCGGTTCGGCTCGGCCACCCCCTCGTCCCGATCGGCGGCCGCGCGCTCGGCGGCTTCCGCGGCCTCACGGACTTCCCGGCGGCTGCGACCTGCCCGCGGCGGCGCCTGCTCGGTATCTCCGCCGTCGAGTGCGTCCAACCGGGAACTCAGGCGCGAAATGTCCTGTGACGCATGGAATGCCCAGGATTCGAGCCTGCGGATCCTGGTCTGGTCGGGGAGGTCCTCGTCGGCGGGGAAGGGCGGAACTTCCTGCTGCACCCGGGCGGCGACGATATCGAGCTTGTCACTGACCTCACGCAGCGCCGCGGCGATACTCGCCAGCATCGACCCGATGGATTCGTCGTGCTCAGCGTGGTTCATGCACACCCTACTTCCCGTGCTCGGCGAGCGTGCCCGCCCCGGCCGCAGCGATCATATCCACCGGTGGCCCCGATCGCGTCCCCGCGATGTCCCGGTGACCGGATCGGCGACGCGCCGAACCGATCGGTAATCGGGATGAAACGGACGGGCAACAGGCCCGGTTTTTGTATCGAAATGATCAAGATCTCAGCGACGTTCTGCGACGTTGGCACAATGAAATAGCTTGATATACAAGCAGAGTCGCTGGTGTGATCTCGATCACCAGCCGGTGACGCACCCGAGCGCGGGTCAAGGGGGCTGGCGGTGTGTCGGCGGCTGCGTCAACCTGGAGACCACGGCGTGGGCGCTGGTACACGTCAGGGTGCTCGGTGAGGAAGTGATGGTGTGAGGACGAAGCGGCGAAGTGACACGCAGGTGGTATGCGGACGACGGGCGCTGCTCGACGAACTCGGCATCTCCGAGGGCACCAGGCGCGCGGCACCCGAACGAACCGGGTACGGCTGTGGTTGCCCCGAATGTGTGGCGACGCAGTGGAATACCCAGCGACTCGAACACTGGATCTGCGGCAGGCTGACGGCGGCGGGCGCCGACGAGGCCGAGGTGGACGCCCGGGTCGGCGACATCCCCGTCGACATCTACTGGCGGCGCGGCGACCGCCGCTGCGTCGTCGAGGTGCACAGCGGTCCGCTCGACATCACCGCGGCCAAGGCGCACCGGAAACGACTGCAGGCCGCCGGAATCGATGACGTGCTGTGGGTGTGCCCGCAGGGCTACTGGGTGCCGCTGGTCCCCGCGGTCGGTATCGCCGACTTCGCGCCCGCGGCCGCCGACTACCGGATCGACCAGGGCATCCTCGCCGCGGGCGAGACGGGTTTCGCCGCGCCGACGCGGGCGAGCTGGGAATTGCGTGACTTCCTCGAGGGCTGGGTAACCGGCGAGATGCAGTGGGGTCACGCGGATCTGACGACAGGAGGGTGGGCCGAGGTGGGCACCTGGGAACGGCATACCGCGGCGCAGGCCGCCATGATCGAGCATCAGCGCAGGGAGCTGCGGGACCAGCGGGTGGAGCTGGCGGTGTCGCGCCAGACCGTGCGGGACAAGCAGAAGCTGGTCACCCGCCTGCACCACCGGATCGACCGGGCGGGCGTGAACGCCGACGCCGAGGCCATCACCATGGCCGGGGTGCGCAGCGAACTCCTCGCCCAGCAGCGGATCGCGATGGGCTTGCGCGCGACGATCGGGCGGATGGATCGCACGATCAATCAGTGGCAGTGGCTCACCTGCTGCGCGATGCTGCTGGTGATCACGGTGATGGCGGGCGCCCTGGTGACGCGCTGAGCCGCAGGGGCGTGCGGTCCCATTGCCAGTCGTTGCGCAGCACGAGCCCGGCCAGGTCGAGTAGTTCCAGGCCGGTCTCGGCGCGCACGGCTGCCAGCGCGCGCCGGTCGTAGGGACCTCGCGCCAGATCGGCGGCGATGCGCGCCTCGATCGCCGGGTCGGTCGCCCGCGCGCGCAGCCGGGCGGGGTCGAGGGCACTACCGGTCCAGGTCAGCCAGCCCCAGCCGTGCTCCTCGGCGTAGGCGCGACCCAGTTCGCTCTGGATTCGGGTGTGGTGGAAGGCGATCCGGCCCAGCGGGACGACGTCGACGAGCACGATCCGGCCGTCGGTGAGCTGGGCGGCGACCGCCGGATAGTGCACGTGGTCCTCGCCGCCGAAGCGGTAGGTGAGCGCGGCAGGCTCCTCTTGGAACGCGGTCACCAGCGGGTCGGCGTCGAGGGTCCGCAGCAGGCGCGCCGCCAGGGCGGAGTCGTAGGCGACGTCGCGTCCGACGGTGGCGAGGTAGAACCGGCCGCGTCCGTCGTCGTCACCGTCGGCGACGCGGGCCGACGCGGCCGGCAGGGGAGCCGCGGCGCCGGCCGACCACTCGACGTCGTCGAGCAGCGGCCCCAGCTCGCCTGCCTCGTCGAGTGGCTGCAGTTTGGCCAGGATGCTGGCGGTCTTCTTCTGCCAGCCCAGGATTCGCTGCATCACATACCCGGCGACGCGCTTGGCATCGGCCTGATCGTGCCCAGCCAGGCGCAGCTTCAGGTACGACCATTCCATCGCCACCAGATCGGTGTCGGTGGCATAGGTCTCGGCCAGCAGTTCCCGCACCAGGCGCAGATCACCCGCGTCGCGCGGGTACCTGTGGCCGAACACCTCGGCGCAGCGGTGCCCGGAGCGGGCCGCTTCCCGCACGATCTGCCCGATCGCCTTGGCGTAGAGCTGCCGGACCCGATCGCGGGCCAGGTCGTAGCGGGCGCCGATGCGGGTGAGGGTTTCCGGTCGCTGCCCGCCGATGCCGAGGCGCAGGGCGACGATCCGCGCGTCCCTGGCGGCGCGTTCGGCGTGCTCGGTGAGCAGTTCGGCGACCAGTTCGTCGAGTTCCTCGAGCTCGAAGGAGACATCGGCGGCGATGTCGTGATCGAGTTCCCGCCCGCTCCCGGCACTCAACTGGGCAACCTCCCGCTCGGCTCGCTGTGTCGGGTCAGCGTAGCGGGGCCCACCGACAGTCCCGGGCTAGAGCGCGGTGATGTATTCGCCGTAGAACAGGCACAGCCCGATCGCCGACGCGATACCGCCCAGCACCCAGAACCGGATGATCACCGCCGTCTCGGGCCAGTTGTTCAGTTCGAAGTGATGATGGAACGGCGCCATCCGGAACAGTCGCGTGTGGGTGGTGCGGAAGACGACGATCTGCAGCAGCACCGACATGATCTCGGCGACGAACAGCGCGCCGAGCACCACCGCGAGCAGTTCCGTGCGGCTGGTGATCGACAGCCCAGCCAGCAGACCACCCAGCCCGAGCGACCCGGTGTCGCCCATGAAGATCTTCGCCGGCGCCGCGTTCCACCACAGGAACCCGATGCAGGCGCCGGCCGCCGCGGCGCTGACCACCGCCAGGTCGAGGGGGTCGCGCACGGTGTAGCAGCCCCGGCCGGGACTGAGCTCGCACGAGTTCTCGAACTGCCACAGCGTGATCACCACGTACGCGCCGAGGGTCAGGCTCATCGATCCCGCGGCCAGCCCGTCGAGCCCGTCGGTGATGTTGACCGCGTTCGACCAGGCCACCACCAGCAGGCAGATGAACGCGATGAAGATCAGCGAGCCGAAGGCGATCGTGTTGATGTCGCGGACATAGGAGAGGTTGTTCCCGGCCGGTGTCAGCCCGGTGGCGCCGGGGAACCGCAGGGCCAGCACCGCGAACACCACCGCGGCGCCGATCTGCCCGAGATACTTCCCCGCCGCGGTCAACCCGAGATTGCGGTGTTTACGCAGCTTGATCGAGTCGTCGAGGAATCCGACCATGCCCAGCGCCGAAGCCAGCAGCAGCACCAGCACGCCGGACGCGCTGGGCCCCGGTGCGTCCCACAGCAATCCGATCAGATGCGAGCCGAGGAACCCGGCCCACACCCCAGCCCCGATCGCCAGCCCACCCATCGTCGGTGTGCCGCGTTTGGTCTGATGACTGGCAGGCCCGTCGATCCGGATCTCCTGCCCGAATCCGCGCCGCGCGAAAACCCGGATCAGCACCGGGGTGAGGGTGATGGTGACGAACAGGGAGATCCCCGCGGACAACAGGATCTGCCTCAACTGCTCACCCTCCAAACCGCCGGTCCGCGCCACCATTGCCGGCCCGGCGACGCCGAGTGCCGATCCTAGGGGAGCGCCGACGGAATCCGGGCCGTGAGTGACCTGGGTTACATCACCGACCGGCGCGTGCGGCAGGAAACGCAAGAAGGCCCCGGTCGAAACCGGGGCCTTCTTGTGGTGCGCGATACTGGGATTGAACCAGTGACCTCTTCCGTGTCAGGGAAGCGCTCTCCCGCTGAGCTAATCGCGCGAGGTGGAGACGGGAATCGAACCCGTGTGCACGGCTTTGCAGGCCGTTGCCTCACCACTCGGCCACTCCACCGCGCAAAGGAGGATGGCGTATTGCTTAGTGCCGAACCTACCTCTCGAGCGGATGACGGGATTTGAACCCGCGACCCTCACCTTGGCAAGGTGATGCGCTACCACTGCGCTACATCCGCATTCACACTTCCGGAGGCAGTCGGCCTGTCGGCTTGGCTGCTCTCTGTGGTGCGAGGAAAACATTAGCCGACGGTCGGCGCAGACTACAAATCGGCTGGTAGATAGGCCTAAATGTGAATTACAGACGTGTTGTTCGGGTGGTCGGCGGGGGAGTGTGGGCTCCAGAAGGGGCCTAGAGCCGCCCGCGCCGGCGACGGTGGACGGGCTTGTTCTGCAAGTGTGGTGCAGCCGCACAGGCATGAAACAACGTAGATATGCGCATTGAACGATGTATGCGCAAGTCGGCCCGGCTGGCCCGTGCGCGCACACGGCGGCCCACAGAACGGCCAGGGAACCCGAAGCCCCCATTCACAAGGCGATTTGGTGTCACCCCGGTCTACCGTGCTAATGTTCCATCTCGTTCGAGAGGCTCTCTCAAGCCCCTCGGCACAGTGTTCGGTCCCATAGCTCAGCGGGAGAGCGTCCGCCTCACACGCGGAAGGTCGCTGGTTCGAAACCAGCTGGGACCACACATAATGGCTGGTCAGACATGGTTTTTCATGTCGGCCAGCCATTTTTCGTGCAGAATGCGTGCAGAAACGTTGCCCCGTCAAACCAACGGTGCGCCTGGCAGCGTTGCCTCCATGATTGTGAAGTCGACGACCGGTCACGATCGCGCGCGTTCCAACGGATGGCCGGTATCTGCCGTGCTCGTGCGGCTACCTACTGTCCCTCGCGCTGAGGTGCTCCGGGCACTGGCAGGCAGAGGACTCCGCTAAGGCATGCTGGTTCGGGGCTGATGAACGGCGGGGCCAGTGGAGTGCCGCCACAGGAGACCAACGTGCATCCCGCTGGGGCGTATGGTCCCACGCCGAACGACGCCATCAGGACGTTGGGATCGAATACCCCGTGCGGGTCCAGATCAAGGTTCATACTCGGTCTGTAGGGCCCCGGATCGGCCAGGTCGACGTCGGTGACAGCACGCGCGAGGAGCCGGAGAAACTCACGGTAGAGCTCACTGTTGCTGTTGACGGAAAGCAGCGTGCTCGGGTCAGGTGAAACGTCGCCGAGAACACCGTTCCAGGTCACGAGCAAGTTCAGGCTCGGCACAACGAAATTGGTTTGGTGCAAGAATCCCACGGTTGCATAGGTATCCGGCGGCATCGGGTCGAACGCCGCAACCTCGACCGTCTTCTGCGAAGGCAAGGTGACGCCCGTGCAGGGAGTCTGATTGAGCCACACCAGGAAGCCATAGCAAGCGTTGGACTTGGACGGCTGCCGAAGCTGGTCGATGTAGGCAGTGTCGATCAGGCGCTTCCCGTTCCACTCCCCACTGTTGAGCAGAAGTAGCCCGATTCTGGAGAAGTCGTTCGGTGGAAGGAACAGATACGCGAACCCGTAGGTATTGCCTGCACGGTCGCGTTTCCAGTAGTAGTCGTTGACGTCTATCCCCAGCGGGTCGAACAGATGCTGCTGAGCGAACTCCTGAAGGTCTCGCCCAACCGCATGCTGCACCACGTAGGCGAGCAAGTCGGGACCGCGCTGGGAATACGCAAAGTGCGTGCCCGGAGGATGCTCCACCGGCAGAGCCAGGGCTTGCTGGGCAGTGTTGAGGTCGGGAACCAGTGCCGTGAGGGCCTCTGCCGCCAGTGACTGCCGCAAGCCTGATGACTGCGTCAGCAGGTCTCGTACGGTAATCGCGCGATGGGCGGCGTCCCCTTCGCCCTCGGGCAGATAGTCGCCGATCGGTGCGTCCAGGCGCAGCAGCCCTTGTGTGACAGCGACTCCGGCGACCAGCGCCGTCACCGCCTTTGTCGAGCTCCACAAATGCCATGCGACATTACCGGTTGTTGCGTTGAACGGACCGGTACCGACGAGACAGTTGTTGCGGAAGATCTGGATGTTGATCCGCATTCGCGACGACGCGAAGGCGATCGCCTCGTCCATTGCCTGCCGGTCGATATTCAGCTCTGCGGGGGCAGCGGACTGCGGCGCTGCGTCCCCCTCCGGAACTGTGCAAACCCGAGGTGCCGCGCTCGCGGCAGGAGCACTGATGAACACCCCAGCCCCGATGAGCAGCGCGAGAATGCTCGGCCAGCTGACCGCGATGTGTGCCAGCCTCGATCGACATCGTAAATCCATTTCGCACCACCTCGTTGTACTGCGACCATTTACGGAGCGATATAGGACTATCACGGTCGGTGTGGTCTGCGAGGTACTTCGCGAGGATGCCCGAAATGCGGAGAATTCCATGGTCAGGGCCCGTCGGCCTCTTGCCGGCCATGCCCAATCCGGCCGGTCGACAATGACCGCAAACGTGATTCCGCTACGTCGACGGTTCGGATATTCAGCTCGCCGAAGTCTCGAGCCACCACGCTGCCGATAGTCGGTGTGGTGAACGCTGGCCGGAGATGGCAGAGGGCGTTAGGTCGGGGTGGTGTGCCAACCGATCGCCGCATGAGTGGAACCGAGACAGTGCGACGGCGTTGCGTGAGAGCCACGCGAGGTCTGTCGCGGGCTTGTGCCGGCGGTAGGAGGCTATGTCGGCACGGTCGCGGCGACCGATCACCGCCGTGGACCTCACCCATGACCGATCGAGGTGAGGTCCACGGACTTGATGGCAGAGCGGCGGGTCGCTCCGGGCGAGCGCGTCACTGATCAGAGCCGACCGTGGATCTTCGCACTAGGCTATTTCAGGCCGATGCGAGTCAGGCGGTGGAGCTGACTCCGTCGGCCGCGGCGTACGTATCGCCCGCTGTGGTGACGGGTATCGCCTCGAGGGTGGCAGTGAGGTCGGTGCGCAACGTGGTCAGCGAGTCGAGGAGGTAGTTCTGTCGGACCTTCCACGGTCGTCGGTCGCCTTGACGGGGAAACTCGCCGATGGACCGCTGGACGTAGCCGGCGGCCAATTCGAGCAGGGGGCGTTCGTGCAGGGTGGGGTCTGCCTTGGGCGCGATCGCGGCCAGGTTGTTCCTGTCCATGTGGTTGAGGATTTTACAGACCAAACGTGAGGTGAGGTCGCCGCGCAGGGTCCATGATGCGTTGGTGTAGCCGATGCACATGGCGAAGTTGGGCACTGCGCTGATCATCGTGCCCTGCCAGACGAATTGCGATTGCAGGTCGACAGGGCGACCGTCGACATGGAGCTGAACACCTCCGAAGGCCTTGAGCTGCAGCCCTGTTGCTGTGATCACGATATCGGCTTCGAGCACGCGGCCGGATCGGAGGCGGATACCTTCGGGGAGGAAGGTCTCGATGTGATCGGTGACGACTTCGGCGGCTCCGCTCTTGATCGACTTGAACAGGTCGGCGCTGGGGACGGCGCACAGCCGTTGGTCCCACGGGGCGTAGCTGGGGGTGAAGTGCTGCTCGACCAGTTGTGCGTCGCCGAGGATGCGGGTGTTCATCTTGATGAGCAGTTCGCGCGCTGCGTCGGGCCGCCGGCGGCAGTACTGGTAGAAGGCTGTGCTGAAAAGGATGTTCTTCGTCCGGATGATGCGATGGGCGACAGTCGCGGGTAGGACGGCGCGCAACCGGTCAGCGATCTTGTCCCTGCTCGGGACGGCGCTGATCCAGGTCGGCGAGCGTTGCAGCATCGTCACGTGGCCGGCGTCCGGTGCCATCGAAGGCACCAGGGTCACCGCGGTTGCGCCGCTGCCGATCACCACGACGCGCTTTCCGGTGTAGTCGAGGTGATCGGGCCAGAACTGAGGGTGCACGACTGTGCCGGTGAAGGTCTCCTGGCCTGGGAAGTCGGGGGCGTGGCCACGGTCGTAGTCGTAGTAGCCTGCGCATGAGTAGAAGAAAGAGCAGGTCAGCGTGGAGGCGGTCGTAGTTCCGTCCTCGCTGCGCCGTTCGACAGTCAATGTCCATAGGGCATCGGCGGAGGAGAAGTTCGCTGCAACAACCTTGGTGTTGTAGCGGATGTTCCGGTCGATACCGAACTCGCTCGCCGTTTCCTGGATGTAGCGCAGGATGGAGGAGCCGTCGGCGATGGACTTGGCCTCGCGCCACGGCCGGAACGGATAGCCGAGGGTGAACATGTCCGAATCCGAGCGGATCCCGGGGTATCGGAACAGATCCCACGTGCCACCCAGCGAGTCGCGGGCCTCGAGGACGGCGTAGGACTTGGTCGGGCACTCGGTCTGCAGCCGGTAGGCCGCGCCGACACCGGACAAGCCTGCGCCGACGATCACGACATCGAGGTGCTCGCAGTCGGTGGCTGAGTGGAGGGCGTCTGTCATGGCAACCAGTATTTGCCGTCCCCGGTCGGCAGTTCTTGCTCTGAGGCGACAAAAATTTGATACTGGGCGACATGTCGATGATTCGTTCCGCGGCGTTGCGGGGTTTCCGCGCCACCGTCGCCGAGCTCGGCGGCAACGCCGATCAGCTGGCAGAGCGGGCGGGATTGCCGTTGGTCGCGCTCGACAGCGACGACATGCTCATTTCCGATCTGGTGGCCGCCCGGATCCTCGAACAAGCCGCCCGAGAACTCGACTGTCCCGATCTTGGCCTGCGAGTCGCCAGCCGTCAGGACTTGGGAATGCTGGGTCCGCTGTCGTTGGCGATCCGAAACGCGCCAACCGTGGCCGACGCGCTCGAGTGTGCTTCGCGGTATCTGTTTCTGCACGCGCAGGGAATGAGCATCGCGATGGAGGAAGACCCGGACGGGGCCCGTGGCGTCATCGCCCTGCGCTACGGGGTTTCCGCCGGTGGACGGGTCATCTCGGTCCAGGGCGTTGATCTCGGACTCGGCTTCCTCCACCGAACCATCGAGCTCCTGGTCGGTGGGCGGTACGGTTTGCGCTCAGTGGATCTGCCGTATCGACCGGTCGCCCCGATCGAATACTACGAACGGTTCTTCGGGGCGCCGGTGCGGGTTGCGCGTCCGACCGCGAACTTGCGTGTGCCGCGCAGCATCACAACCCTGCCCTTATCCGGGGCGGACGAGAGCTTGATGCGACTGGCGCTGACATTCCTGGCAGAACAGGCGCCTTCTCATCCTGCGCTCCCCACCAGGACTCAGGTGCATGCGGCCCTTGTGCAGTCGCTGGGTACTACGCCCGCGGAGATCGGTGTCGTCGCACGACTTCTCGCAGTTCACCCACGGACACTGCAACGCCGCCTCGCGGCCGAAGGTACGTCGTTCGCCGTCATTCTGGACGAGGTTCGTCGCAACCAGACTCACCGCTACCTCACCACCACGGACATGCCGATGAGTCAGATCGCGGCCTTGGTCGGGCTGAGTGAACAAGCGACTTTGACGCGATGCTGCCGACGCTGGTGGAACGCCACACCGCGCGCAATCCGCCGCGGCGCCGCTGCGACACCCTGACCGGCGATCCGAACGAGTCGAGGCTGATCCGCACACCACAGTAGTGTCGTGCAGGATCAAATAGTTGTCGTCTGACATCAAGTTCGCAGGGATGTTGCCCAACAGACTGGCGGTCGATCAAAAATCGCGCCACTGTTGAAGGAGATTCGATGTCACCGTCCTCGTACAAATTCATGGGGGCTACCGCGCTGGTGACCGGCGCCGCGAGCGGCATGGGCGAACAGATGGCATACGGTCTGGCATCGCGAGGCTGCAACATGGTGCTGGTCGACCGCGACGCCGAACGACTTGCCAATGTCGCCGAGACGGTGCGGCTGGGCCACCCGGACCGAGAGGTGGCAACCTACGTCATCGACCTGGCCGAGCTCGACAAGCTGGAGTCGACCGTCGAGGTGATCCTCACCAGGCACCCCCACATCACGCTGCTGATCAACAATGCCGGTGTCGCACTGGGCGGGAACTTCCGCGACCTCACCGCCGAGGAGTTCCAGTGGGTTCAAGACATCAACTTCCGCGCCCCGGTGGCATTGACCCGATTGCTACTCCCGACATTGCTCGCCTCACCGGGCAGCCACATCGTCAACGTCTCCAGCCTGTTCGGCCTCATCGCGCCACCCGGCCAATGCGCCTACGCCGCCAGCAAGTTCGCACTCCGTGGCTTCAGCGAAGCCCTGCGTCATGAACTGGCCGGTCACGGAATCACCGTCACGACAGTCCACCCCGGCGGGATCCGCACCAGGATCGCCGAGGGCGTCAGGATCGCCGACGCGGCCTCGGAAGAACAAGCGCGAGCAGGCAAAGCCGCATTCGCCAAACTACTCACCTACCCGGCGGACAAAGCCGCCGAGCAGATCCTCGACGGGGTCGCCCGCCGCAAGCCGCGCGTGTTGATCGCGGCGTCCGCCATGACAGCCGATATCGTCGCCCGCCTCTTCCCGACCTCGTACCTGTCGGTGTTGAAGCGACTGAGCCCCGGCAGTGGCCGCCAGCGGCGAGCGGCGGCGGCGCGATGAGTTTCCTCGCCGATCCTTGCGCTGGCAGTGATTCCACCGGGAGGGATGCGGAATGAAGATCCTGGGCGCGGTACTCGAACACATCGGACAGCCTCGACCCTACGCACGGTCGCGGCCGATCGTCATCGACGAGCTCGACCTCGACCCGCCCGGGCCAGGCGAGATCCTGGTGCGGATCGAAGCCGCCGGTATCTGTCACTCCGACCTGTCGGTCGTCGACGGAAATCGTCGCCGTCCTGTACCGATGCTGCTCGGGCACGAGGCTGCCGGCCGAGTCGAACTTCTCGGACCTGCTGTCGACGACATCGCCCTCGGCCAGCGCGTGGTCATGACCTTCCTCCCACGGTGCGGATGGTGTCCTGCCTGTAAGACCCGCGGACGACTGCCCTGCTCGCCGGGCAGCGCAGCCAACAACGAAGCCACTTTGCTCAGTGGCAGAGTGCGACTTCGGCGCGGCGGGAAGCCGGTCAACCATCACCTCGGCGTCTCGGGATTCGCCACTCACGCAGTCGTGGACCGGCGCTCGGTGGTTCCCGTCGACGACGACGTGCCGCCGGACATTGCTGCGGTACTGGGATGCGCGGTACTGACCGGCGGCGGTGCGGTCATCAACGCCGGCCGCCCACAGCAGGGCGACCCGGTCATGATCGTCGGGTTGGGCGGAGTGGGAATGGCGGCTTTGATGACCGCGGTCGCACTGGGCCTCGGTGAGGTCATCGGGGTGGATACGTTGCCCGACAAGCTCAACCATGCGCGAGCGGCCGGTGCTGCGGCCTGCACTCCGCAAGAGGTCATCGAATCAGGGATCACCGCGGCTGTGGTTGTGGAAGCAGCAGGCAACGCGAGGGCCTTCGAGACCGCGGTGGCAGCGACCGCGCCAGGTGGGACAACCGTAACCGTCGGCTTGCCGGGACCCGAGATCCGCGCCGCCATCTCACCGTTGGACTTGGTGTCAGGGGCGCGCTCGATCACCGGAAGCTATCTGGGCTCGGCCGTACCCGAACGCGACATTCCGATCTTCGCGCAGATGTGGCGCGATGGCGTGCTACCGGTCGAGCAGCTGATCACCTCGCGTATCCACCTGTCAGAGATCAATTCGGCCATGGACGAACTGGCCGACGGCAAAGCCGTCCGACAAATCATCATCTTCGATCAAGATTGAAGGCCATCAGGTGAGCACGAAACCATCCACCATCCGGGATATCGAGACTGTCGAAACACGGGTATACGAGGGCGGGAAGTGGCGGGATGCACAGGGCGCCAGAACATTTCAGGTGTTCGACCCCGCCACCGAGATCCCGCTGGCTTCGGTCGCCGACGCGACGCCCGACGATGCGCTCGCCGCATTGAACTCTGCGGTCGCCGCCCAACAAGACTGGGCCAGGACCGCGCCTCGAGCCCGGTCGGAGATCCTGCGAAGAACGTTCGATGCGGTGACCGCCCGTAGCGAGGAATTCGCTTCACTGATCACTCACGAGATGGGCAAGCCGCTGGCCGAGGCCCGCGCCGAGGTCGCCTACAGTGCCGAGTTCCTGCGCTGGTTCGCCGAGGAAGCGGTGCGGTCGACGGGCCGATTCGGCACCGCGCCCGATGGCAGGACACGACTGCTCGTCGGCAAATATCCAGTCGGGCCGACGCTGCTGATCACCCCGTGGAACTTTCCTCTCGCGATGGCCGCACGAAAGATCGCGCCTGCCATTGCCGCCGGGTGCACCATGGTCCTCAAACCCGCCGCGCTCACACCGCTGACCTCGCTCCTGCTGACCAGAGTCCTCGCCGATGCGGGTCTGCCGCCGGGGGTCCTCAACGTGATTCCGACATCATCAGCGGCCCAGACCGTGTCGGCGATCATCACCGATCCGCGACTGCGGAAGGTGTCGTTCACCGGTTCCACCGAGGTCGGCCGTTGTCTGCTCAGCCAGTCGGCGACGCACGTATTGCGGACCTCGATGGAGCTCGGCGGCAATGCGCCGTTCCTCGTATTCGACGATGCCGACATCGATGCCGCTGTCGACGGTGCGATCGTCGCGAAACTGCGCAACATGGGCCAGGCATGCACCGCGGCCAACCGCTTCCTGGTACACGAATCAGTGGTCGAGGAGTTCACCGACAAACTCACCGACCGGATGGCCGCACTCGTCGTCGGGCCCGGCATCGATCCCGACACACATATAGGTCCGCTGATCGATGAGGGTTCCCGCCGCAAGGTTCACGACCTGGTACTCGACGCAGTCGAACACGGCGCGGTCGTACGCACTGGTGGTGCGCCGCTACCAGGTCCCGGCCACTTCTATCCGCCCACGGTGCTGGCAGATGTGGACCCTGGCTCCTGTCTACTGCGCGAGGAAATCTTCGGCCCCGTTGCACCGATCATCCGGTTCGAAACCGAGCCGGAGGCAATAGCAATGGCGAACAGCACCGACTACGGGCTGGCCGCCTACGCCTACACCCGAGACACTGCCCGCGGACTTCGACTGATGGAACAGCTCGAGACCGGCATGTTGGGCCTCAACGTCGGCGTGGTGTCCAACCCCGCGGCGCCGTTTGGTGGCGTCAAGCAATCGGGCTTGGGACGCGAAGGAGGACTCGAAGGCATCGAGGAGTATCTGGAAATCAGATACACCGCAGTCAGCGACCCCTACGCGTGAGGGATAGCTGTGGCCGCGTGGGTCTTCCACGCGGCCACAGCGGTGTGACTCGGCATCTCGAGGACGCTGTCCTGCACTGAGTTACGGGGCCTGGGATCTCAGTGGTCAGATATCGGTGACCGCGTTGTGTACGCCTTCTACCACGCGGATCATGTCGATGACCGCGATGATCTGCCTGAGGGTTGAGCACGGTAAACCGTCGACGGTTTGTGCGAGGCGGCGCAAGGCGGGATTGCTGATCTGGGCGACGATCTCGGCATCGCTGCGGTCTCGGCGCCGGGCGCCGGTGCGATCACGTCGTGCTCGTGGCATCTGGACTCCAATTCGCGCGCAGTGCTTGTCGAGTTCTCGGTAGATCCCAGTGAGGTCCGCAACCGACGTCAGCCGCAGGGGAGATGGTGCGTCCTCGGAAGCCGAAATCAGCTTCCGAGGACGTTGGGTTGTGGCTGGGAGCCTCGGTCAGGGCAGCGAGGTGACAGTCAGATCACCGTCGGCGTACTGTGCGCGCAGCCGCTTCTTGTCGAACTTGCCGACGCTGGTCTTCGGCACCTCGGCGATGAAGGTCCAGCGCTCCGGCAGCTGCCACTTGGCGAACTTGTCGGCCAGGAAGTCGCGCAGCTCGACGGCCTCGGCGGTGGCGCCCTCGGCCAGCACGAGCGCGACGAGCGGGCGCTCGTCCCATTTCTCGTCCGGCACACCGATCACGGCGGCCTCGGCGACGGCCGGGTGACCCATCACCGCGTTCTCCAGGTCCACCGAGGAGATCCACTCGCCACCGGACTTGATGACATCCTTGGAGCGGTCGACCAGGGTCAGGTAGCCGTCGGTGCTGATCTTGCCGACATCGCCGGTGCGCAGCCAGCCGTCGTCGAACTTGTCCGGATCGATCACAGTGCCGTCGGGGGAGTAGTAGGACGCGGTGATCCACGGTCCGCGAACTTCCAACTCGCCCAGCGAAACCCCGTCGGTGGGCACGACGTTGCCGTCGTCGCCGACCAGCCGCGCTTGCACGCCGGCAGGGAAACGGCCCTGGGTGTAACGGAATTCCCATTCCTGCTCGCCGGTGACACCCGCGGGCGGGTGCGCGACGCTACCGAGCGGTGAGGTCTCGGTCATGCCCCACGCCTGGACGATGCGCAAGCCGTGCTGCTCCTGGAAGGCACGCATCATCGACGGTGGCACCGCCGAACCGCCCACCACGGCAGCGCGAAGGTGCGAGATATCCTGTGGCCGCGCGGCCAGGCCGGCGAGCACGCCGCCCCAGATGGTCGGCACGGCGGCGGCGAAGGTCGGCTTCTGGTCGGCCATCATCTCGAGCAACGGGCCCGGCTGCAGGAAGCGGTCCGGCATGAGCAGATTCGTGCCCGCCATCAGCGCCGCGTAGGGCAGGCCCCAGGCGTTGGCGTGGAACAGCGGCACGATCGCCAGCACGTTGTCGGATCCGGTGCAGCCCATGCCCATCGGCGACGCGACCTGCATGGCATGGAGCCAATTGGAGCGGTGTGAGTAGACGACGCCCTTCGGGTCGCCGGTGGTGCCGGAGGTGTAACACATCGCGGCGGCCGACCGCTCGTCGATCACCGGATAGTCGAACGTGTCAGGGTGTTCGGCGAGCAGTTCGGTGTAGGAGTGCACCCGAACGCCTTCGGGCGCCTGCAGGGCCGAGGAGTCGCCGTTGGCGACGATCACATGGCGCACGGTGGTGAGTTTCGGCAGGTATTGGCCGAACATGGACAGCAGTGAGCCGTCGACGATGACGACCTGGTCCTGGGCGTGGTTGGCGACGTAGACCAGTTGCTCGGGGAACAGGCGGATGTTGAGCGCGTGAAGCACCGCGCCCATGGCGGGGACGGCGATGTAGGCGACCATGTGCTCGTTGTTGTTCCACATGAACGTCGCCACCCGGTCGCCCACACCGATGCCGAGTCCGCGCAGTGCATTCGCCAACCGTGCCGCCTCGGAGCCCATTTCGCGGTAGGTCATGGTCCGAACGCCGCTGCCGGTCCAGGTGGATACGGTGCTGTCGCCCTGGAAGGTGGAGGCATAGTTCAGCAGTGTCGCGAGCGAGAGCGGCTCGTCCTGCATCGTGCTCAACATCGGTGCGGTGTCTCCTCTGGATATGGGTTGCATTTCGTGATCCTCGGTAGGTGGGGTGGGTCAGCCGAACACTTGCGGCAACTGATGGCTGGTTCGGCCGGTGAACTGCGGAGGCCTCTTGCCGAGGAACGCGTCGACGCCTTCTTTGCCGTCGCCGATGCTGGTGTAGAACATCGCCAGCGAATCGACTCGATGCGCGTCGATCGGGTGCGGCTGCGCGCTGTTGCGGTACATCATGTGCCGTGTGAGCGAGGTGGCTACCGGTGAACGGTCGGTGGTGAACTTTCTGGCGAGCGTGTACGCCGCCTCCAACAGGTCCGCAGCCGGTACCACTGTCCGGACGAGCCCGGCCTCGAAAGCAATATCGGCGCTGAGGATTTCGGCGGAATAGGCCCATTCCAGGGCGCGGCTGATTCCGACGATGCGCGGCAGGAACCACGTGCTGCACGCTTCGGGCACGATGCCGAGCTTGCCGAAGACGAACCCGATGCGCGCTTCACTGCTGGCGATTCGGATGTCCATGGGCAAAGTCATCGTGGCCCCGACTCCGATCGCGGCGCCGTTGATGGCGGCGATCACCGGTTTTGTGCACGCGAAGATGGCCAGAGCCACGCGTCCACCCGTGTCGCGCACGCCCTGCTGGATCGACGGATCGGTCAGTCGCTGCTGCATGTCCGCCGGTGTAGGTCGTGCGGTTTCGTCCAGGCCGAACACGTTGCCCTCGACCGACAGATCCATGCCGGCGCAGAACGCGCGTCCGGCGCCGGTCACCACGACTGCGGCGATCGTGTCGTCACGGCTCGCCTGTTCGAAGGCGTGCACGAGTTCGTCGGCCATGGTCACGGTGAACGCGTTGAGATTCTCGGGGCGGTTCAGCGTGATGGTCAAGATCGACTCGTCGACCTGGTAGCACAGTGTCTGATAGTTCACCGGCGGGCCCCGGGCTCGGCCGATCCCGGTGCCTGGTTTTGCCAGGTCGACTGCCGCATGAACCGTGTTCTCACTGTGTCCGTCCTCAAGAATGTGCGGTCGATGATCGGCCGGAATCGAAGTCGTCCGACCGGTCGCGCTTGTCCTTTCGCTCCCGACCGGCGATCGCTATGGGCAAGCGCGGTCCTGCCGGGTGTCTTCTCCAGCAGGACGGGACAAGCTGTAAGTCTGAGCAGCGTCAGCGAGGAGAACTTGCTTCTGCGCGACAACAATTTGACTTTTCCCGACAAATCGGTTCGTTGCCAATGGAGCTCTATCGAGGCGTGCACTTGGTGAACCGCTGCCCCGGCTTCGGCCTTGCAGATTCAGAACATCCCTGCTCGGGGTACTTTTTTGCGCCGACTCGGAGGTCGGATTGCGCCGTCTGGCTGGAGCGGGTTGCCGGCCTGAGCCGACGGCGGTTTGCAACAAAAACTTGATTCGTTGCTACATCTGTGAGTATGTTGCATTCATGAGTGGTACCGGTCACAGCAAGGCTCAAGCCGATCAGGCGGTCTCCGTCGCACGACGCAAGTTCCTCGAGGGCGACCGACTGGATATGCAGAAGCTCGCCACCGAACTCGGGGTCGATCGCACAACGCTGTTCCGCTGGGTCGGCAATCGCGATCATCTGCTCGCCACCGTGCTGTGGTCGCTGGCCGAGCCGACCCATCGCGCGGCGGTGGCAGCGACTACTCGTAGCGGTGCGGCCCGGATCGCTGATGCGACGCACACGTTCGGTCAGGCGCTGATCGACGCACCGTATTTCCGTGCATTCCTGCGTCGGGAACCCGAACGGGCGTTGCGCCTGCTCACGACGAAGGAGAGCCCGGTGTTGACCGAAATCGTCGGTGCCGTCGAGCGTGTGGTGCAGCAAGAACTCGACCGTGGCCACCTCATCCACCCGATGGCGGCACACGATCTGGCCTATCTCATCGCGCGGATCACCGAATCGTTCATCTACGCAGACCTCATCACCGGAGATGACCCGGACGCAGGCAAGGCCGCCATCGCGGTGGCGGCCTTGCTCGGCGACCCCACGTATACACCGAAGGGAACGTAAGTCATGACTGTTAGCGGGCAATGTCGCCCCGAATTCGACGAGCTCCGAACCGAGTTCGAGAAGAACATCGCCGCCGGAGAGGAGCTGGGCGCCTCGATCGTCGTCGATATCGATGGTGATGTCGTGGTCGATCTGTGGGGCGGATTCTGCGACGGTGATCAGACACGGCCCTGGGAAGCCGACACCATCACGAATGTCTGGTCGTCGACGAAGACCGTCACGAGCTTGGCAGTCCTGATGTTGGTGGACCGGCAACAACTCGATGTCCGGGCACCAGTCGCGGAATACTGGCCCGAATTCGGTGCCAACGGCAAGGACCGAATCGAGCTCCGTCATCTGTTGGCGCACACCTCCGGCGTCGCCGGGTGGGAGCCACCGTTCGACATGGATGATCTCTACGACTGGGAGCTGGCGAGTTCGCGCCTGGCAGCCCAGAAGCCCTGGTGGGAGCCGGGCACGGCCTCGGGCTACCACGCCCAGAACTACGGCCAATTGCTCGGCGAAGTCGTTCGCCGAGTCTCCGGGATGACCCTGGCGCAGTTCGTCGCCGACGAAATCGCGGGCCCGCTGGGAGCCGACTTCCACATCGGCGCACGCGAATCGGATTGGCCGCGCATTGCCGATGTGGTTCCCCCGCCGCCACTGCCGATCGACATCACGGCACTGCCCGAGGACAACTTGCTTCGCAAAGCCTTGGGAACCCCGCCGCTGGATGCGGCGGCCGCGAACACCGCCTCGTGGCGCCGCGCCGATCTCGGCGCCTACAACGGCCATGGCAACGCGCGCTCCCTCGCGCGCATCATGTCGGTCATTTCGCGCGGCGGAACCGTCGACGGCGTCACCTTGCTGTCCCCGGCCACGATCGAGCTGATCTTCGAGGAACAGAGCAACGGCCGAGATCTGGTGCTCGGTGTCCCGTTGCGTTTCGGCATCGGCTTCGGCTTGCCCGAACCTCGCACCCTCGCCTACATCCCCGACGAGCGGATCTGCTTCTGGGGAGGTTGGGGCGGATCGATGGTCGTCATGGACGTGGACCGCCGCATGACCGTCACCTACATGATGAACAAGATGGGCCTGGGCATCCTCGGTTCACCGCGGAGCGAGGCATACCTGCGCGCCGTCTACCAGGCGATCCACGCTCGAGCGGTCTAGCGCGCCTCGCCGCGATCAGGCCGGCACGATCGCCACCCCTGGGGCGAATCAACTGTCCGGAGCATCTCCGGTTCATTCACCAGCGGGTTCAAACGTCCACGGCCGCGCCGTGATTCGATTCGACAGCGGGAGTAGAACTATGCGAGCTCTTGTCCAAGGACCACTACGTTCCCTGGGAGAGTTCTTCTTTCTGTCGCTCGACGCGTTCCGTGGCATGGTGACCTGGCCGTTTCAGGGCAGAGAATTCCTCGATCAGTGCTGGTTCATCGTTCGGGTCTCATTGCTGCCCACCCTGTTCGTCGCACTTCCTTTCACGGCGTTGATCAGCTTTACGTTCAACATCCTTGCCGCGGAGTTCGGTGCATCGGACATCGCGGGCGCCGGCGCGACGCTCGGTGCGGTAACCCAGGTGGGTCCGGTTGTCACCGTGCTGGTGGTCGCCGGGGCAGGTGCGACCGCGATCTGCGCCGACCTCGGGTCGCGGACCATCCGGGAGGAAATCGACGCACTCGAGGTGCTCGGCATCGACCCGGTCGTCCGGTTGGTCGCACCACGGGTGCTCGCATCGACCGTGGTCGCGCTGCTGCTCAACGCGCTGGTGTGCGCGATCGGCATCGTGGGAAGTTTCTTCTTCTCGGTGTACTTCCAGAACGTGACACCGGGCGCGTTCGTCGATGGAATTCCGCTGTTGACCAGACTGCCCGAGCTGGTGATCTCCGAGATCAAAGCCGGAATGTTCGGCCTCATCGCCGCGCTTGTCGCGTGCTCACGCGGCCTCACTGTGCGAGGCGGGCCCAAAGGTGTCGGCCAGGCCGTGAACGAGACGGTGGTCTACGCATTCATGGCTTTGTTCTTCGTCAATATCGCCCTCACGGCGATCGGTATCAAGATGACAGCAGGTAGCTGAATGACGCTGGCAGTACCTCGGTTCACCTCGCGACCGGCTCGTTTCCTGTTTCTTCGCGCCATGGCGGTGAAGCGGGCAGTCGACGAGATCGGCAGGCAAGCGGTCTTCTATCGCAAGGCGATCGTCGAAATCCCGATTGCACTGGCCAAATACCGTCGCGAAACGCTGCGGCTGATCGCCGAAGTCGCACTCGGGTCCGGTGCCTTGGCGGTCATCGGCGGCACGATCGTCATCGTCGGATTCCTGACGATGTCGGCTGGGGCTGTCGTTGCCCTGCAGGGCTATACGACGCTGGGTGACGTCGGTGTCGAAGCGTTGACCGGATTCATCGCCGCCTATGTGAACGTGCGGGTAGCGGCCCCGGTCATCGCCGGGGTAGGCCTGGCGGCGACGATCGGTGCCGGGGCGACAGCCCAGATCGGTGCCATGCGCATCTCGGAAGAAATCGATGCCCTCGAAGTAATCGGTGTGCGATCGATTCCGTACCTGGCATCGGCGAGGATCCTCGCCGGCATGGTGGCGATCGTCCCCGTATACGGCGTGGCCGTCATCGCGTCGTTTCTCGCGAGCCGCACGGCAACGGTGCTCGTCTACGGCCAATCGGGCGGTGTGTACGACCACTACTTCTACACCTTCCTCGTGCCCACAGACCTGCTGT
The DNA here is from genome assembly GCF_053608285.1 of Nocardia sp. NPDC055053. Taxonomy (NCBI): domain Bacteria; kingdom Bacillati; phylum Actinomycetota; class Actinomycetes; order Mycobacteriales; family Nocardiaceae; genus Nocardia; species Nocardia sp. NPDC055053. Next base: position 32,162 of record NZ_JBSGVD010000020.1, read on the forward strand.
GGTCGTTCCTGCAGGCGATATTGATGGGACTGGTTGTGATGCTCATCCACACCTACTTCGGCTACACCGCCAGTGGTGGGCCCGCAGGCGTTGGCGAGGCAGTCGGTCGAGCGGTCCGCGCGTCACTGGCCGCGGTGGTGTTCGTGACGTTGGCTGTGTCGCTGGCGGTGTACGGCACATCCGGCAAATTCAACTTCGCCGGATGATCGGGCTAGTGCGGAAGGGGCCGCGGGAACCCCACGTCACCACGGCAGGAGTTCTGTTCACCGGATGCGTCATCGTGGTCGCTGCGCTCGTCGTCGCCCAGTTCCGGGGTGAGTTCACCGACAGCGTGACCGTCAGTCTGCTGGCGCAGCGGTCCGGGGTGAATCTCGAAGCAGGGGCGAGGGTGAAGCTGCTCGACGTCCAGGTCGGCAGTGTCGGAAGGATCAGGGAAGAAGACAAGTTCGTGTCGATCGAGCTCGATCTCGACCCGGAGCACGCACGGACGATTCCGGTCAACGTCGGCGCCGCGATCGAAAGCACGACCGTTTTCGGTGCGAAGTACGTAGCGCTGCAGATTCCGAAAGATCGGTCGGCCCAGATGATTTCGAGCGGCGATACGATCGACAACCGAGGTGTCACCCCCGAGATCAACACTCTGTTCGAGCGGCTGACCGCCGTCTTGGAATCCGTAGCACCGGAGAACCTCAACGCGGCACTCTCGGCGATCTCCGACGCGTTGCGCGGCCGGGGCAAGCAATTCGGGTACACGATCGATCAGGCCGATGAGTACCTAACTCAGCTACGTCCGAGCTTGGACAATCTGCAACGCGACCTGGCAGCAACGGCCGAGGTCGCCACCATCTACGCCGACGCGGCTCCGAACGTCATCGAGATCCTGCGCTCGCTGTCGACGACCGGAACGACGGTGGTCGACAATGCCGACGGACTCGACAGGTTCTTCTTGGCAGCGATCGGTGTGGGACGAGCCGGCGGCGAACTGCTCGACGCAAACGGCCAAGCCACCGAATCTCTGTTGCGGTCGATCCGCCCGACAGCCGAACTGCTCGACAGGTACGCACCCGGGCTGCCGTGCTTCTTTCAAGGCCTGGACAAGGCGCGGGCAGACATCGAGACCTTCGTCGGCGCTGCGGTGCCGGGAGTCAACATCAGCGCCACGCTTCTGGCAGGTGAAATGCCCTATCGATACCCCCACGATCTGCCCAAAGTCGCTGCCGGCGGTGGTCCGCGGTGTGGCGAACTACCTCACCTCGACATCGCCGAGGGACCGGCGAAATACCTAGTCACCGACACCGGCGTGAATCCGTACCGGCCCACCGATCGGCCGGCGCAGCTCAACGTCCTGGACTTCATGCTCTACGGCATCCCAGGAGCCCCACGATGAAGAACGCACTGAAGTTCGGCAGCTTCGCCCTCACGATGGTCATGGTTCTCGGACTTCTCGTGATGGTGCTCGGCCGAATTCGTCTCGACCACAGGACCGACTATCGCGCCGAATTCGCCGACGTGTCCGGCCTCACCGAGGGCGACGTCGTCCGGATAGCAGGCGTCGACGTGGGACGAGTGGGCGATGTCGAGCTGCGCGGCAGAAACGTCGACGTCGTGTTCGACGTCGCTCGCGACATCCGGGTCACCCGCGACGCGCGCCTGAAAGTTCGCTACGCGAACCTGCTCGGAGACCGATATCTCGAGCTCGTCAACGGCGATCAGGTCGACGACCCGATGCCGGCTGGTGCCACCATTCCGTTCGCGCAAACTGCGCCGGCCCTCGACATTGATTCGCTCCTCGGCGGTTTGGCCCCACTGACCCGCTCGCTGGACCCCGATCAGATCGATCGCTTGACCGGTGAGCTGCTCCGCGTCCTGCAAGGGCAAGGCGGAACTATCACCGGCATCCTGCAGGAGATCGCGGTGCTCACCACCTCCCTCGCCGATCGTGACGCGCTCATCGGGTCGGTCATCACCAACCTGGGTGCGGTACTGGCCACCGTCGGAGAGGACAGCGGCGCGCTATCTCGCGTGATCGACCACCTCCAGCAACTGGTCTCGGCCCTGGCCGAGAAGGGAACTTCGGTCGCGGACGCGCTCGCGGACGTCGAATCGGCATCCACGACGCTGACGGACCTGCTCGTCGCGGACCGTCAACCCCTACGAGACTCCATCGCCCAAGCCAACCGCGCGGCAACACTTCTCGACGACGGCAGCGCACAAGTCGAAGCCGTCCTTACCGCCTTGCCCGATGCCTACCAACGGCTGACCCGGCTGGGCGCCTATGGCAGCTTCTTCAATTTCTACCTCTGCGCAGTGACGTTGAAGATCGACGGCCCCGCAGGCGCCCCGATCGTCACGAAACTCGTGCAACAGAAACAAGGCAGGTGCGTGACACCGCAATGAGGCGATACGAGAACCGAAACACACTGCGAGCCGGTCTCGTCGGCGGAGTACTCGTCCTGGCGACCGTCGCGACCGTCGCGAGCTATGACCGGCTGCCCGTGCTCAACTCCGACAACGAGATCCGCGCGATCTTCGCCGACGCGGGTGGGTTGAAGACAGGCGATCGCGTCGAGTTCGCCGGCGTGAACGTGGGGTCCGTGCGTGACATCACGCTGCGTGGCACCGACGTCGAAGTGACGGTGCGAGTCCGCGCCGATCTCGCCCTCGGAGCCGCTCCCAGCGCGCAGACCCGGACACGAACCGCGCTCGGACGCAAAGCGATCGTGCTCACGCCGAGTGCCGACAGCAAGCAATTCGACCACACCTCGGCGATTCCCCTGGAACGAACGAGATCGCCCTACGACCTGCCCACAGAGCTCGGAAGACTCACCGACAACGTCGCCGGAATCGACACCGAGCAGCTGTCGGAAGCTCTGCACACGACATCCGGTGTGCTCGAGGAAGCCGCGCCAGAACTCGACGATGCGCTCGACGGCGTCGCTCGATTGTCGGCAAGTTTGGCCTCTCGCGACGAGACACTGAGGCAGCTGTTCGCCGACGGATCGAAAGTGACCGGCGTGCTGGCCGAACGCAGCCGACAGATCAACACCCTGGTGATCGACGGCAACCGTATCCTCGCCGAGCTGGACGCCCGACGAGCGGCGATCGCGAAACTGTCGAACGCGTTGTCGGCCGTCGCCCAGCAGATCAGCGGCCTCGTAGACGACAACCGCCACCAACTCGCACCGACACTGGCGCGCCTGAACAGCGTGCTCGACCTGCTCGAGCGGAACAGGAGCTCCATCGATGCCGCGCTGCCCGGCCTCGTCAAGTACATGGGGACTCTCGGCGAGGCGGTCGGTAGCGGCCCGTTCTTCAACGCCTACGTCGGAAACCTGATTCCCGGCCAGTTCATTCAACCGTTCGTCGACGCCGCCCTGGGCGACGGCCGGGTTCCACCTCCGGAGGCGCCGCGATGAAGAAGAACCGAAAGGTATCGGTAGGCAGTACGATCGCCGGCCTTCTCGTCGTGATGGCGGTCATCAGCTACGGGATCGTTCCTCGGCTCAACGACAAGACGATCGTCGCCTACTTCCCCGCGGCAGTTGGACTGTACCCGGGTGATGACGTGCGCATTCTCGGCGTCACGGTCGGTGTCGTGGACAGCATCGAACCTGAAGGCACCCGGGTCGCTGTCCACCTGACCCTGGACCGACGCCGGCGACTGCCTGCCGACGCGCAAGCTGTCGTCGTGTCACCTACACTGGTCACCGCCCGATTCGTACAGCTCACCCCTGCCTATGCCGGCGGGCCGGAACTGCCCGACGGTGGTTCTATCCCCGAAGAACGGACAGCGGTGCCGGTCGAATGGGACAAGATCAAAGAACAGCTCACACGACTGGCGAAACGATTGGGTCCACAGCCCGGAGAGCCCGGAAGCCTGGGCGCCTTCGTCACCGATGCCGCCGACACCATGCGAGGCAACGGAGCCACGTTCAATCAGACACTGGCAGATTTGGCGCAGGCGATCACCACCTTGTCCGACGGACGGAGCGACCTCTTTGCCGCCGTCCGGAACCTGTCGGTGCTCGTAGACGCGCTTGCGCAAAGCCACGCACAGATCGTCGCGTTCGGAGATCGACTAGCAACGGTGTCCGAAGTTGTCGCGACCAGCGAGACCTCCCTGGGTGATGCCATCACAGATCTCGATGCCGCGGTGGCCGACCTGAGTGCCTTCGTCGATGACAACAGGGCAGGAATCGGCGACACCGTCGACAAGCTCGGCGGAGCCACGCAGGCCCTGGTGGACCGGCGACGCGACCTCGAACAGGTCCTTCACTCCGCGCCGACCGTGTTGGCAAACCTCGAGAACATCTACCAACCAGCACAGAACTCTCTGACCGGGGTGTTGGCGATGACGAACTTCGCCAATCCGGTCCAATTCATCTGCTCGGCCATCGCCGCCGCCGGAGAACAAGGCGCCGAGGAAGCAACGAAACTGTGCATCCACTACCTCGGGCCATTGCTGAAAACCCTCTCCTTCAACTACCCCCCGGTCGGTGCGGTAGTCGGGAACTCGGTCGGTGCGCTGCCCGACCAGATCGACTACAGCGACCCCGCCCTCGCCCAGGGGCCGCCCGTACCGAACCACACTCCCGAGCCCATCCAGACGCCCCCACCGGCACCGTCGCTTCCCGGCTTCCCAGGACTCATGCTGCCCACGCTTCCCCTGCCAGGAGGTCCACGATGAGCATCTGCGCACGTCTGGTGGGCCTGCTCGGAACAGCATCCATTCTCGCGGGATGCGGATGGACCGGACTCAACCAACTACCACTGCCCGGCGCCGCCGGAACAGGGGAAGGCTCGTGGTCGCTCGACATCGAGATGCCTGACGTTGCCACCCTCACCGAAAACGCGCGGGTACGCGTCAACGATGTGACAGTCGGGACCGTCCGGTCGATCAGGGTCGAAGGCAAGCATGCACTGGTCACGGTTTCCCTCGAACCGCAAGTCGCATTGCCGGACGGCACAACCGCCAAGATCGGTGCCACGAGCCTGCTCGGCTCTGCCCACCTGGAACTCATCCCGCCCGAAACAAGCTCAGCCACAACCGCTTTACACGACGGTGACCGTATCGCACTCGACCGTGCCGACGCCTATCCCACCACTGAGCAGACCCTGTCGACCCTGTCGTTCCTGCTCACCGGCGGCGGCGTCGGCAAACTCGCCGAGATCAACCGCGAAGTGGGTGACGCATTGTCCGGCAGAGAGGACACCGTCCGCAGCCTGCTCGCCAACGTGCGCGACTTCACCACGCGACTCAACCAGCAACGCGACGATATCGTCGCGGCACTTCAAGGGCTCGACCGCTTCTCGACCATCGTCGCCAACGACCGCGACACACTCGACCACGCACTTGTGACGTTGGACCCGGCGTTGGCGACACTCGATGCCCAGCGCGAGAACCTCATCGGCGCGATCGACGCCATCGGCCGATTCGCGCGATCGGCCGACGCCCTCATCACCGCCAGCCGCGCGGACCTCGATGCCGACCTGCGGGCGCTCGAGCCGGCGCTCCGCGCGCTGGCCGACTCCGGACCATCGCTGACTTCTTCGCTCTCTCTGCTGGCCACCTTGCCCTTCCCGATGAACACCTATCGCAACGCGGTACAAGGCGACTTCGCGAACCTCTTCCTGAACCTGGACCTGACGACGGCCCGGCTCGACCGGGCGTTGCTGACCGGGACACCCGCGATGGGTCAACTCGCCTCGCTCGGCGGCATCATCGGCCAGCTCCCACCCTTCCCACCGACCCCGGGAAACCCACTCATCACCCCACTGAACCTGGGCAACCCCCGGCCAACCGAACAAGGCGGTAACTGATGCTGCTGTCGCGACTCGTCAGATACCAGCTGATCGCCTTCGCCACCATCACCGTCCTGGCCGTCGCGTGGATCGGGATGAAGTACCTGCGCGTCCCAGCGATGCTCGGAATAGGCCGCAACACAGTCGAACTGATCCTCCCCGCAGGCGGCGGGCTGTACGCGAAGTCCAACGTCACCTACCGCGGCATCCAGGTCGGGGTCGTCGACAACTTGCGCGTCGACGCCGACACCGTCGTCGTCACGATGTTCCTCGACGCCGCCATCGACATCCCCAAGACCGACATCGTCGCGGAAGTACACAGCCGATCCGCCATCGGCGAGCAGTACATCGAATTGCTCCCACAAACCGGCTCCGGCCCCTACCTGAACGACGGCGACACCATCGTCGGTGGTCAATTGCCCACACCCACCTCCGAACTCATCGACACGCTCGATTCGGCACTTCACGACGTCCCACGCGATGACCTGCGCGTCCTCATCGACGAGAGCGGGACGGCTTTCCGCAACAGAGGCAACGAGCTTCAGCAGATCCTGGATGGAACCGGCGCCTTCATCGACGAAGGACTGCAGAACATCGGCCCGACACGATCGCTCATCGACGGCGCGGGGCCACTTCTCGCCACCCAAGTCGCCAGCGCGGAATCACTCCGCGCATGGTCGGGATACCTCAGTTCCATCACCCGATCCGTCGCAGAAAGAGACGCCGCGCTGAGTAGCTTGATCGACAACGGTGGGCCGGCAGGGGAGAGCGGTACCGCCCTGTTCGGCGACATCCGAGTGACGCTTCCCCGCGCACTCGGCAACCTCGATTCCCTCGCTGAGGTCTTGCGCATCTACAACATGAGTGTCGAGCAGGTCCTCGTCATCTACCCGGCGGTCGCAGCCGCGATCCAGAGCATTACCGCCGGCTCGGAACCGTCGATGGGCAACCTCGACTTCAACCTCAACATCAACGTGCCCCCGCCGTGCACGACAGGATTCCTTCCTCCCAGCCAACGGCGTTCAGCGGAGGACTCGGAACCGATTCCGCTGCAGACCCCCGCGTTCTGCGCTGTCCCACAGAACGATCCGACCGTCGTCCGCGGCGCGCGAAACCTGCCGTGCATCGAAAACCCCGGCCGACGCGCACCCACGGTCGAGCAATGCAAGGACCCGGGCGGCTACGTCCCGCTCGGCGAGAACACCCCAATCGAGACGGGAGAGAATTGATATGGCCGACCATATAACCGCCCTCACGCGAGCGCTGCGCCGCCTCGACCGGCTCGTCGCGGCGACCCTCGGATTGGCGATCTTCGCTGCGGTTTTCACCGGACTCGCGGCAACAACGCTGCGTGACCATCGCGGTATGGAGCGACAGCGTATCGAGGACGCAGAGATTCTCGACGCCGCCCGCTCGGGGATCCTCGCGATGATCTCGATCCGGGACACCTCGGCCCCAGACGACGTGAAGAACGTCCTCGACCAATCCACCGGCGCGTTCAGAAAGGACTTCGAGGCCCGGTCAGCATCGTTCGTATCCGTTGTCCAGCAAGCAAAAGTAGTCACCACCGGCGAGGTCGTCGCCCAAGGAATCGAATCCCGGGACGCAGGATCAGCAACGGTGCTGGTGTACGCGACATCGTCGGTCACCAACGCAGCCGGCGCCCAGAACGAAACCAGAAGCTGGCGCCTGCGCGTCACGATGACCGACGACCACAACCGCTACAAGATGTCGAAAGTGGAGTTCGTGGCATGAACATCCTCCGGCACGTACCGCCTCCTTCCCGGCGACGAACCGCGCTCATGCTGTGCGCGGTTGCGGCACTCGTGGCCGTATTCGGCTGGGCATACCTGGCATTCGTCATCGCACCACGCGATACCGCCGCGGGGCCGCCCCAACAGCAGGCAGCAGTCGACGCAGCCACTCATGCCACCGTCGCGATCCTCAGCTACGGGTCGGACACCGTCGACACCGACCTCCAACGCGCGAGCGACCTGCTCACCGGCTCATTCGCCGACTACTACAGCTCCTTCACACGCGACGTCGTCATCCCCGCGGCGAAGGAGAAGAAGATCGACACCTCCGCGACCGTCGTCGGGAAAGCGATCACCGAATTCAGCGAAGACCGGGCCGCCGTCTTGGTGTTCCTGAACCAGTCGACGAAAACAGTCGACGTCGCTGAGCCGACAACGACGAGCACGACGGTCCGGATCGAAATGAAGCGCCACGGAACGACGTGGCTGGTAGCGAAATTCGACCCTGCATAGACGGGAGCAACCGATGCACATCGACCTGGTGGACCCGATTCGACAGATCGTGACAGCGATCGCCTACCTGCTGATTCGAGGTCAGTTGCCGGGGTGAGACGACCGTTCACTGTGTGGTGCGGTGAAGCTCTTCGCGACCGCAGCGCAGATTCGAGTCCCTGCACCGAGCCGCGGTCTAGCAACCGAGTCTCGACCCGATCCCGCAAACCTCCATCCGAATACCACCATCCGAACAGGAGTGAAAATTGACCACAGTCACACCCAGGACCGCCGTCGTCACGGGCGCAGCACGCGGCATCGGTGCGGCAATTGCGCTGAGACTGGCCGGTGACGGCCACGCCGTTGCTGTCGTCGACCTGGACGAGTCGGCCGGCAAACCGATCGTCGAGACGATCGAGCGAGCCGGCGGCAAGGCGATTGCCGTCGGCGCCGACGTTTCCGACGAGCTCGGTGTCCGATCCGCTGTCGAGCGGGTTGCCGACGAACTGGGCCCGCCGACCATCCTGGTGAACAACGCCGGTGTCCTCCGCGACAACCTGCTGTACAAGATGACCACCGACGATTGGGACGTGGTCATGAGGGTCCATCTGCGCGGGTCCTTCCTCATGGCCCGTGCGGTGCAAGCACATATGACCACCACCCGGTGGGGTCGAATCGTGAACCTGTCGAGCACGTCCGCGCTCGGCAACCGCGGACAAGCCAACTACGCCGCAGCGAAGGCCGGCCTACAAGGCTTCACCAAGACGCTGGCCCTGGAATTGGGCAAGTTCGGTGTCACCGCGAACGCGATCGCACCAGGATTCATCGAGACCGAGATGACAGCAGCGACGGCGGCGCGCATCGGGATGTCGTTCGAAGAATTCAAAAGCGCTGCCGCTGCGGAGATCCCAGTCGGCCGCACCGGCACGCCCGCCGATATCGCACACGCCACCTCGTTCCTCGTGAGCGAGGGTGCGGGGTTCGTCTCGGGTCAGGTGCTCTACGTGGCAGGAGGGCCACGCTCGTGAAATATCTCGATGGCCTCTACGGACTCCAACAGGCCGTAGGTACTCATCTGGGGTACTCCGAGTGGCACCCCATCACGCAGGAACAGATCGACAGATTCGCCGATGCGACCGGGGACCACCAATGGATCCACGTGGATGCCGAGCGAGCGAAGGATGGTCCGTTTGGCGGCACAATCGCACACGGCTACTTGACGCTGTCGCTCGTCCCGATGCTGACTTGGCAGATCTACACGGTCGAGGGCATGCAAATGGGTGTCAACTACGGCGCCAACAAGATGCGATTCCCCTCGCCAGTGCCGGTCGGCTCGGCAGTCCGGGCGGGCGTCGAGCTGGTTTCGGTCTCCGAGACAGCATCTGGGTACCAGATGGTCACCAAGGTCACCATCGAACATAGCGGCAGCAGCAAGCCGGCGTGTGTCGTCGAAGCTGTCACCATGTTGGTGCCAGCCGAGGCCAGCCGACCCCGTTGAAGTAGTCCACCGCCGTCGCCGAGGACACGCCTCGGCCGCGGCGCCCCGTTCCCTCCGGGAACACGGCGGTCTCGCCCCGTGAACATGCCCGGCAACTACTCCCAGTTGGCCCACTATGCCAGAGAATTGCACATCACAGTTTGCGGAGCCGGATGTCATCGTCCAGATCCGCTGGTCCGACATCGGCGGCGACCGCCTAGACCTGTTCTACGAGGCGTGTGTGAGTGCAGCATGCCGATTTGTGGCCGCTTTCAACGCCACTCACACGAACGCAGTGGCCACGTTGCTCGCCGACACTGCTGCGCTGTTGTTGCCGCGCCTGCCCTGCGAACAAAACTGGATGATTCCCTAGACAGCGCGAAACGCGTCATTTCGCTCGTTCACACCATGTGTGGAGCGAAGATCGACCCGGCCTCGGCGCTCGCAGCTACCGCCGGGGGGTGACTCGCAGCTTGAAGCCTCGTGGCTTGAGGGTGATCTGCTCGGCGATGTCGAGCGCGTAGTCGGGCTCGTGCTCGAAGTCGAACTGATGAAGGATGTAGGTCAGCGCGAGCATGATCTCGTGGTAGGCGAATTGGCGGCCGACGCAGGCGCGCAGGCCGGTGCCGAAGGGTTTGTAGATTCGACGGTTGTCGGTCTCGGCGAGGTTCGTCCTGAGCCAGCGGTCGGGCTCGAACTGGTCCGCGTCCTCGCCCCAAGCGCTTTTATCGCGATGGGCTTGCAACGTGAGGACGAATACCCAATTGCCGGGCTTGAAGTGGTAGCCGTCGCCGATAGTGACGTCGGTGATCGCCTCCCGGAAGTATCCCGGGGCCACGGGCCAGAGCCGGAGTGTCTCATCGACGACGCGACGGACCGACCGCAACTTGGCCACGTCCTCGAACGCGATCGTCGGCCGGTCGCGGCCGGGGAAACGTTCGTCGATCTCGGCGCGTACCTTCGCCGCTGCCTCCGGGTTTCGCGCGAGTTCGTAGAGCGCGAACGCCAGGGCTCCGGCGCTGGTCTCGTGGCCTGCGACCAGGAACGTGAAGATCTGATACCGGATGTTGGTGTCGGAGAGCCGCTCGCCGGTTTCGGGGTCCTCCACCGTGAGCATGCGATCGAGCAGGTCGCCGTGTTCACCGACGGTGCCGCTGGCTTTGCGGGCCGCGATCACCTCGTCGACGATCGCGTGTGTCGTGGCGATGTCGAGCTTGTGCTGAGCAGCTGCCCGGCGCCCGACGGTCTTCTCCAGGAAGGTAGGCAGATTGGCATAGCTGTTGATGTAGCGCAGCGAGCGCAGCATCGCGGCGACGAAGGGGTGAGGGGTGTCGCGGCCGAAGGACTCGAAGTCGTAGCCGCCGAAACCGGCTCGAGCGATGACCTCCAGAGTGAAACGGTTCATGTCTTCGGCAGTGTCAACCCACTGGCCGGCGCGATCGCTCCAGTAGTCCACCAGCTCGTCGGCTACTCCACACATCGTGTCGTGGTAGCTGCGCATCGACTGCGCGGTGAAACTCGGCGCGAGGATGTTGTGCGCTCGGTGCCAGTTCGGCTCATGGTTGTAGGCCGTGAACAGGCCGTCACGAGCGATCGGCCGCAGCTTCTTGAACAGGACCCCGACGTGCTTGGTCCAGAACTTCTCGTCGTTGACCTCGTTGATCAGGTCGGTGCCTGAAACCACGACCATCGGCCAGTTCATGATCTTGCGCTCGAAGATCTCGCCGAGGTTCTGCGCGTCCCGCCACGACATCTGGACAGGCTTGACCGGATCGGTGGTCAGCAAGTCGCCGAACCACGGAAGCCGGAACTTCGGGTGGGGGAGAGCGCGGTGGGGCGCCGGGGCCGAGGTGGTGGTCACCATGGCGTAGCTCCTATCTGGCCACAGACAGATCGAGACGTCTGCGGTCATCGGTGGTAAGCATGCCGCGGGCGCGCGGCCATGCTTCGGCCAGCGCCAGCAGGTCCACAAGCTCTGCAGTGAGGTCGTGGGTCCCTGGCTGGATTTCGGTGCGGAATGATGTGAGGCCGATCCGCGGTTCGCGGCCTCCGGCTTTGGCGGCCATCGCCACCGCGATCCGCCGTGCGTTGTCCTGTGCACCGCCGCTGCCGGGCCGAAGAGTCTCGCCGGCATCGGTGTAGCGCTCGAGGTCCAACAGGCTGTCGCGGATCTCCACGGTCATGCGATGCAGAAGAACCGCTGGGTCGATGTCGCTGCCCCGGCCCCGCGGCAGATCCAGCACGACCTCGGGTACCGCAGCGGTCAAATCCGCCCACAGGGGGTGCAGGCGTCGCCGGTACCGGCTGACGCGGTCCCAGCCCAGCCTCATGATGAGAGTGCTGACCAAGGGGACTACCGTGACGCCGACCAGGAAGACCGTCGCGGCCACGAACGTCGCTGCGTCTCTCCGCATCTCGGGATCGGCGATCGGCTGGTCGGTCAGGACGCACGTGATCGCCTCGACCACGCTGAAGGTTATGTCGGCGCAGAGCCCGACGCCGGTGATCAAGATGACAGCGAAGACCGCGCGTTCGTAGACGGTGGTGTCCTCATGGCGCATCTCCCGGATGCAGATCCGGACGAGCAATATCATGGCGGCCGCGATGGGAAGGCAGTAGACGATCAAGAAGACGACCGCCGGCCAGCCCAGAAGCTGATCGACGAGCAGGTTCGCTCGCCGCGCTGGTGTGCCGGCGATCATGAGGATCACGGTGCAGGCGACAACGAAAAGGTCGTATCTGCGCTGTCGTTTCCATGCTGTTGCCGGGTCGGCGCCGCCCCACAGTTTGGCGATCCCGTAGAGGCTGGACACGATCAGCAAGACCGGTCCATGCGACATCTGTCTAGCCAGATTCACGACGTTGTCGTCGTCTCCCGGCAGCATCCAGGCCAGGGCGTGTTCGACCCATGACTCGCGTAGCAGCATGCCGACCAGCGCGGCAGCGATCGCGCGGTTGATCAGCCGGTCCACCGTGGTCTCGTTCAGCAGCAGTGCGCGCCCGGTCAGGGTCGCAAAGATGCCTACGATGATCGGCACGCTCAGATACAGCGGAATGTGGGAAGTCATCTCACCGGTGCCGAGCGCGGAACAGCGTCGAGCGGATCCGGCTCGGCGTCCGTTGGGGAAGCATGGCGTGGACCATCAAGAGGTCGGCGAAAGTCTCGGCGTCACGCTCGCGGTCGCTGCCGTAGTCCTGTCTCCGCAGTACGCTGCGGATACTTTCGGCTGTCAGGGACGGCATCAAGTCGTTCAACGGCAGAGCATCGGCAGCCTCGGTCGAGCCAGCCCCCGCCTGGTCGTGGCCGAGCAGCATGTGCCCGATCTCGTGGGCGATGATGTGGTAGGCGTGCGACTCGGTCGCGCCGCCGTACATGATCACGTCGTCGTGTTCGCGCGCGATCCACAATCCGCTGCCGGTTCCGCATCCGGTACCTGCCAGCGCTTGTGGATCGATCGGGCACAGCACGATCGGACGTCCGCGGGCTTCGGCGACGCGGTTGACGTACTCGGTCGGATCCCATGGGTAGGGGATCGGCGCCGTGCGCGTCAGTTCGTCGAATTTCTGTTGGTCCATCGTCCCCCCGTCGGCCCTGGCCGACTTAACGCTTCTCGTCGATCTCTGCAAGATGGGCCAGCGCCGCGGCGAGCTGTCCGGCATCGACATTGGCACCTCGCAACGCGATGTGCTTGACACCGGCATCACGCGCGGCGGCCAGCAATCGTAGGTCCTGGTCGATACCGGCTACGACATGCGGCTCGGTGCCCAAGTAGATACCAGACACCGAGAAATGCTGCGCAATGCCGGAAAGCAGCTCGGGGTCGGCGCTGCCGTCGTCGTGATCGCCCGCCCGGAGTCGGACGATCTCGGTCTCCTCGACAGATCTGCCGATGAGGTGGCTGATGGACCGCGCGACGATGGTCACGGATTGTTCGGGTTCCGACCTTGAATGGAAGGTCCTGAACAGCTGGTTGACCCTTGCACTCAAGGGAGGCAGCAGTGGGCTGTCACTCGGCATGCGTGTCACCTCCTCTGCTGCTTGGCCCGACGCTCGAACTTCTGCCGCAAGTCCGCAGAGAGATTCTCGGCGTACCTACCGCCGGCGAGGTATCGCCGATACAGCCGATCCTCAGCGTTCGGGTCGTCGCTCGCAACGGGAGCCGACAGCGCCTCCCCGAGAACAACCTCCAGTCCTGCGTGGAGAGTTCCCTGAGATCGGTTGCGCGCCATCATATCTGAGACCCATTGCCCGACAATCAGGTTGACCTCGTAATCGAGGCGCTCGGCGAGTCCGCGTAAGCTGCCAAGTTCGGGATCACCATCGAGGGCAGTGTGGAAATCGGCTTGGATCTCCATCAACCTCGAGACCCGTTCGAGCGGAACCTCGATTGTCCCGCCGGTCAGCCTGAGCGGCTCACCGCCTCGACACTCATCCTCCAGCCCGACCGGTGTGGCCGCATACCAGTAGGCGCCCGCCGCCGAGCCGGGCACCCATCGCAGGGACGTGTCAAGGCGGTTGAAGGTCGTCTTCTTGGGGCTGGTGATCTCCCCGGCCTCGATCTTGACCATCGTCGGCTTCGACGGCCCACCGGCATCGGCCACATCGGCGAAGGACATGTTGAGCTTCTTCTCGCGGCGGTCTCGGACGAACCCCGCGAGGATCTCGGCATGTCCTCCTGGCATGGAACACATCGTAGCGATAGTTGACCGATTTTTCTCCTTTACAGCACTGTTTGTGCGCGACACCAAAGGATCTTTGGTCATTTTTGACCGAAATTTCTTGCCGGTAGCCGTTGCTGTGACTAGGCTCGGCGGTGTCGCCTCCGGGCTGAGCTCGAAGGTCGAAGAGAGACAACAAGAGTCGAACGTTCGGGGGCGAGATACCGAGGAGACGGAACAGGGTCAGCCGGTCTGGTCCGCGCCGATGTGCGCGACAGGCCCGACCCATTGCGTGTCTGAGGACCGGGCCACGCGAGTCGTGGTGCGCGGGCAGGCCGTGGACGCAGGAGGGGGGCGTCCACGGTTCTGCCGCACGGGATGTCGACACGGTTCATCGGCGAGTGGGCGGCTACGAGCATCGGCCTCCGCCTGGGACCTGCTCGACCGATCGCAGGTCGCGGCCGGCCCGCCGGGAGAGAGAACTGAGTACTGATGCCACCGCCCCGGCCGAATCCGTTATTCGGCAAGTACATCCGGCTGATGCGGACGCGTCACAAGGTGATCCAGGGCAAGACCAGGCTCGGCCACTGATGTGACTCACAGCAGTGGATGGCGGTGTTCTCGCACCGTCAGATGGCGCCGATGAGGCCGAACGTGGGCTCTGTGGCCTGTATTTGAACGTCCCGTAATGCCGATGAGCGTGCATCTGGACGGCTCCCACTGCGATGCGAGGTCGAGGCCGTAGGAGCCATCATGACTGTGTTCGCCTCGTGGCAGGATCTGGCATATGTGGAAGGACCTGATCGGAGGACTCTATGCGGATGCCGAATTCGCACCACCGGCCTCCGACACCGAGATCGATCAGATCGAGGGGCAACTCGGCCAGCCGGTGCCGAACGAATTGCGGGATCTGCTGCGGCGCACGAACGGTGTGCAGGCCGAGTGGGGGTCCGGGCTGGTGTGGTCAGTGCAGGAGATCATCGATCAGAACATCGAGTTCCGACGCAACGCCGAATTCGCCGAGCTGTACAAGTACTTCGACCAGCTGATGTTCTTTGGCGACAACGGCGGTGGTGACCAGTTTTGCTACGTCCGGCTGCCACCTGGACATAACACCGGGGTGCAGGTGTGGGATCACGAGTCCGATGACCGCAAGTGGGTCGCCGGTTCGTTGACCGACTACCTGCAACTGCGGGCAGGCGCTGAGGGCGACGACTGGTATAAGTGACCGCGTCATCGTTCCGCACAATGACCGCCCGCGAAACATCCTCAATTGCCGCATGGCGCGCGGCATCGTGGATCAGAAACGATCGTTTACGAACGCCTCCTTAGCGGGATCGCCGACCGGCCGGCCTCGCGCACGATGCGGTCAATGCTGTCGCTCCGGCAGCCGGGTCGGCCGCGTGGAGCCAATGAACAGCGCTCGCGGACATCGGTCGGCTTCCGTTTGCCGATCTGCGCGACGACGAACCGGCACCGCTATGGTGTGACGTGATCGCGAGGTGGGCTCGTCGGCGTGCAATATACCTGCAATAGCGCAGCCCAATCCTGCCCATGGATGCATATGGCTGCTATTGCCGGGTGGCGCACGATCGCCCAGGTAGGAGCCTTTCTTTCGAGGTAGTGGCCGATTTCGGTGTCCATGCTTTGGCGGGTTCGAAACCAGCTGGGGCCCCGCATAGTGGCTGGTCAGACATGGTTTTCATGTCGGCCAGCCATTATTCGTGCGATATGTGCAGAATCGCTGCCCGTTCTGTGCCACGCCGGTGGACGTGCGCCTTCGGGAATGGCCGGCCGGTGCGTTCGGCAATCGAACTATGTCCGCTCTGGTGAACGGTTGTCGCCGCCGGCGACCCCGAATCGATGCTTGCGGGACTATCGCGAGACTGACGAAGGGCGATGGACCCGGTCGCCCGCCACGCCGACTCGACTGGTCATAGTCCCAGTTTGGGCGAGGTGTTGTCGCGCCATGCCGGTGGACCGAAGGTTGGTTAGCTGAAAGTGTGCTGTGTGTATTGTTTGCGCGTTCTGGTCGACAGAGACGAGCGGGTGTCCGTTCGCCTCATGAGGGTCGGAGGTTCGCGCGCACATGGTTCGGTACAGCTCGGTTCCGCGTCCGGCGGTGCTCACGCCCGGCGCTACAACATCGCATTTCCGTCCCGTGCTGCTCGATGCGTCGAGCCCGGAAGGACTGCGTGGCCTGGAAAGGCTGGCAGCGTCGAGTTCGGTCAGTGCGGTGCACGACACGATCGAAGATCAGCTCGATGAACTGATCCGCTGCGAGGACCCTGCTGTCGCGCATTCCGCGGGCTCGCTCGCGGCGTCCCGTAGCCGGATCTGTGGCGGGACTCCGCTGTGGCGGTGGGGGACGTGGGTGTTCTATCCGTGGAGCGGCCGGTTGGTGCATGTGCTGCCGCGCGCGGATTTCCAGCGGGTGCGATCCGATCGGAATCGCGACAAGATCGACCGGGGGCAGCAGCGAGACCTGCGCGAGCGGCGGATCGGTGTGGTCGGGCTGTCGGTGGGCAACAGCGCGGCGGTGACGCTGGCGATGGAAGGGATCGGCGGATCGTTCCGATTGGCCGACTTCGACACCGTCGGGCTGTCGAATCTGAACCGGCTGCGGGCAGGGGTGGGTGATCTCGGGGTCTCCAAGGCTGTGCTGGCGGCGCGTCAGATGTTCGAGATCGACCCCTATCTCGACATCGAGGTGTTCGTGGACGGGATGACCGAGGAGTCGATCGGGCCGTTCTTCGATGGAGTGGGCGGCACCGGGCCGCTGGATCTGCTGATAGAGGAATGCGACACGGTGTGGGCGAAAGTCGCTGCCCGTGAGTACGCCCGCCGCCGGGCCATCCCGGTACTGATGGACGCCAACGATCGCGGCTTGCTGGATGTGGAGCGTTTCGATCTCGAACCCCATCGCCCGCTGTTCCACGGCCGCACCGGTGGGTCGACCTCGTCCGATGTCGCGAGGATGAATTGTGGCGAGCTGCTGTCGTTTCTGCTGACAGTGGTCGATGAGCCGCGGCTGAGCCCGGCGATGCGGGACGCTGTCCGTGAGATCGGCCGGAGCCTGTCCAGCTGGCCGCAACTCGCGTCCGGGGTGATGCTCGGCGGCGCTGTGGTGGCCGACACGGCCCGCCGGATCCTGCTCGGCGAGCTGATCCCGTCGGGGCGAACCTATATCGACCTCGACGAGCTCATACCCGCGACAGGTCTACGGATTGCTCCGGAATTCGGGCGCGCGATGGAGGAAGTCCGTTGACGATCGACTTGCGCAACGTGGAACTGGTCGGCACGCGGCTGCGGTTGCGGGATCTGCGTGCCGGTGATCTGGGCGTATATCAGCGGATCTTCACCGACTCGCACCTGACCCGATACATGGGCACCGACAGCATGGGTGTCCGGGCGGCCGCCTCGTCGTTCGACGCCGCCCTGCGCTCCCGCGGCGAGAGTCCGCGGCGCAAGTTCACGCTGGCGATCACGGCACCGGGTGCGGACATCATGGTCGGCACCATCGGCCTGCTGGTCGAGGATTTCGGCAGCAACGCCATGATCGGCGGTCTGGTCGTGGTTCCGGAAGGGGCGCTGCGTGCGGGTGGTATCGAGGCGGGGAGGCTCATGGCGGCATTCGCCTTCGGGCCGCTCGGGATTCATCGAGTATGGGCGGGGCACCGGCACGATCATCCGGTGATGGACACGGTGATGTCGGGAGTGGGCTTGACGCCGGAGGCGCGGCTGCGGCAGCTGTACCGAACCCAGGGTCGGTGGCGCGACGTGTGCACCTATGCGGCTTTGCGGCCGGAATGGGCTGCGACGGCGACACCTGCCGAACGTCGAATCCTGGCGTTACGGCCAACCGCGGCAAGGGAACACGCCATCGCAGGCCGGTGAAATAGGTGTGCGGAACCCTGCCGAATCGGGCTCCGGGCGCGCCACGGCGTTATAGCATCGCCGACTACAGGCCCCGGGCAATTACCTCGGCCCGAATGACCACCACCCGAAACGCGTAGCGGCCGGTGACGGGAGGGCCTCCACCGCCCGGCGAAAATCCGAAGTGGAGATCGCCCATGGCAGTGCTGATCGACTCCGACTACTTCGCGCCGGGGGACCGGCGGGAGGCGGTCACCGCGATCCTGCAGGAAGCCGATCTAGGGGCGAACCTGCAGATGTGGGATTCGCCCGCCGAGGTGGTCAGCCGGCACCAGTCCTGGATGCTGGGCCCGATCGCGCTCACCCGCTCGGAGGTATCCGGTCACCAGGTCCGCCGAACCAGTCGGCACGAGCGATCCACACCCAGCGACACCCTGACGGTGACCGTTCAGAACGGACAGCTCCGCAGGCACGAACAATTCGGCGCGCAAACGCTGATCGAACCCGGCGCCTGCGAAGTGATCGACCTGGCCACCACGTTCGCCTCCGGGTGGCACGGTCTCGGCGGAACGCTGTGCCTGCAGCTGTCCAGACACCGCCTCGGCATTTCCGTGGAAACGGTCGCTGCGGCGCACGGGCGGCTGGCGGCATCGCCGCTGTACCCGATGGTCACGGCGCAGATCCAGCATCTCGTCGGGGTCGCCGACCAGCTCGAAACCGATCCGGCTGCCGCCTCGGTGGGCGAGGCGTGCCTGGAAATGGTTCGGGCGCTACTGATCTCGGCGGCCGGTCGCGGGCCGGGTGACGGCGCTGCCATCCCGGACCAACTGCTGATCGAGCAGGTCCTCGGGTATGTGCGGACACACCTGTCCGATTCGACCTTGAAGATCCCCGATATCGCCGCCGCCGCCAACATCTCCGTCCGGTACCTGTACAAGGTATGCGCACAGTCGGGTATCAGCCTCGAGCAGTGGATCATCGAACAACGCCTGGCCCGGGCCCGCGACATGCTGATCGACAGAGGCTACGCTCACCGGTCCATCGCTGCTGTGGCCGGTGCCGTGGGTTTTCGCGACCCCGCCCACTTCACCCGGCGATTCCGCGAAACATTCGGGATGACGCCACGTGACTGGCGCCGCAGCGCCACCGATGCGGACAACCCACCGAAGTAGCCGGGGTTCCGCGCCCGGCGGCGCGAAAGTTGTGCGTGCACAGTCAGTTGCCGTGCAGTCACAGCCTCCTCCGGAGGCCGATTCGCCCTTATCGTTCGAATGTGGCTGCGCGAGACCGCTTCAGGAGTGCGAGTGTTCACCCGACGGGCACCCGCGCCGATGCAGTCCGCGCCGAGGCATCGAGAGAGAGGGGAGACCATGTCCACGATCGGCAAAGCCATTCGGGCGGCGAGGACGGCCTCCGGATTCACGCAGGCGGAGTTGGCTGACTGGATCGGAATCAGGGACGGAAACCAGATCAGCCGTTGGGAACGCGATGTGGTGACACCCAGTGCCGACAGTGTCGGCGAGTTGAAGAGGGTCCTGGGGGTGCGTCTCGACAACTCGTCCGGAGGTGCGGTGTCGTGCTGATCGCTTTTCAGTGCGATGGCCTGTTATTCGGTCCGGCCACTCCGAGCTGACGTATCAACCGGGCCAGCCAGGCCCGGGCTGCCTGCTGATCGTTGTCGAGCAGCAGTTGCACGGTGACGCCGTCGTAGGCGGCGACGACCGCGCGCGCCGCCTCGCTGATCGAGCCCAGCTCCGCGGGCAGTCTGAACCGGCTCTCGGCGAGCTTGTCTTCGAGGGCTGATCGCA
The DNA here is from genome assembly GCF_053608285.1 of Nocardia sp. NPDC055053. Taxonomy (NCBI): domain Bacteria; kingdom Bacillati; phylum Actinomycetota; class Actinomycetes; order Mycobacteriales; family Nocardiaceae; genus Nocardia; species Nocardia sp. NPDC055053. The sequence goes on from NZ_JBSGVD010000020.1 coordinate 52,030, forward strand.
ACTGCGCGCGATGGGTGATCAGCCGCGCCGCGGTCGTCGGCCTGCGCGCGGCGTGGGTGAGGAAGTCGGTCTTCACCAGCAGCCAGTCGCGATCGAGCAGCAGTGTCGCCGAGAGCCGGTCGACGAACGATTCGAGGTCCGCCGGGTCCGCGACGGCGTCGAGTGCGGCTCGCACCTGTTCGTTGATCAGCGTTGCGCGCTGGTCGTAGAGGACGAAGAACAGCTCTTCGAGGCTGTCGAACTGGGAGTAGAACGCTCCGCGGGTATATCCGGCCGCGCCGCAGACGTCGTCGATGCGCACCGCGCCGAAACCCTTCTCGGCGAACACGCGGAACGCGGCGTCGAGCAGCCGCGCCCTGGTCTCGGCGCGGCGCCGCGTGATGCGCGGCGCCTTGCCGGGGCTCCCGGCGGCAGCGGTCGGCGTCGCGGATTCGGTCGAGCGGGGCGAGTTCACCCGAGAAGAATACCCGGCCGCATCGGATGCATTAATGTATCGGATGCAAGTATGAATTCTCTGGGGTTGGAAGTGGAGGTCGTCCGGATGGATGCCGATGTGATCGTGGTGGGCGCGGGCCTGGCCGGGCTTGTCGCAACCCATGAGCTGACCCGCCGTGGCAAGCGCGTGCTCGTTGTCGATCAGGAGAACTCCGCCAATCTCGGCGGCCAGGCCTTCTGGTCCTTCGGCGGGTTGTTCCTGGTCGACAGCCCCGAGCAGCGCCGCCTGGGCGTCCGGGACTCGCTCGAGCTGGCATGGAACGACTGGTCGGGCAGCGCGGGTTTCGATCGGCTCGACGACGAGGACGTCTGGGCGGCTGAATGGGCGCGCGCGTACGTCGAGTTCGCGGCCGGTGAGAAGCGCTCCTACCTGCACGACCTGGGACTCCGGTTCCTGCCCTCGGTGGGCTGGGCCGAGCGCGGTGACTTGCGCGCCGACGGGCACGGCAACTCGGTGCCCCGATTCCACGTCACCTGGGGCACGGGAACCGGTGTCGTCGCCCCGTTCACGGAGTCGGCGTTGCGGGCCGCGGCCACGGGGCTGGTGACCTTCCGGCACCGGCACCGTGTCGACGAGCTGGTCTTCACCGACGGCGCGGTCACCGGCGTGCGCGGCGTGGTCCTGGCCGACGACGACGCCGAGCGAGGCGCGCCGTCCAACCGCGACGTGCTGGGCGAATTCGAATTGTCCGCCGGCGCAGTCGTTCTCGCCACGGGCGGGATCGGCGGCAACCACGACATCGTGCGCAGGCACTGGCCCGAACGGATGGGTACGCCACCGGCGACCATGATCACCGGCGTTCCCGCCTACGTCGACGGCCGCATGCTCGACATCGCCGCCGACGCGGGCGTCCGGCTGGTCAACCGCGACCGCATGTGGCACTACACCGAGGGCATCCAGAACTGGGCACCGATCTGGCCCAGCCACGCCATCCGCATCCTGCCCGGCCCCTCCTCGATGTGGTTCGACGCTCTCGGACGGCGCCTGCCCGAACCGTATCTTCCCGGCTACGACACCCTCGGCACCTTGCGCTACCTGCGCACCACCCCCGAACTCGCCCCGCACGACCACTCCTGGTTCGTCACCACCCAGCGCATCATCGCCAAGGAGTTCGCTCTCTCCGGTTCCGAGCAGAATCCCGACATCACCGCGAAGAACCGGAAGGCGATCGTGACCGAGCGCGTCTTCGGTAAACACGCACCCGGACCGGTCGAAGCGTTCAAGCGACACGGCGCCGACTTCGTTGTCGCCGACACGATCGAAGACCTCGTGGCGAAGATGAACACATTGACCGACGAGCCCCTGCTCAGCCCGGACGGCCTCCGTGCGCAGATTCGGTCCCGGGATCTCCAGGTGGACAACGCTTTCAGCAAGGACGCCCAGATCCAGGGCATCCACAACTCCCGCCGCTACCTCGGTGACAAGCTGATGCGGACGGCCGCACCCCATCGCATCCTCGACCCCGCGGCGGGTCCGCTGATCGGCGTCAAGCTCCACGTGCTGACCCGCAAAACCCTCGGCGGTATCCAAACCGACCTCGGCTCGCGTGCCATCGGCGCCGACGGCGATGTGATCGCCGGGCTGTACGCCGCGGGTGAAGCGGCGGGCTTCGGTGGCGGTGGAGTGCACGGATACAACGCGCTCGAGGGCACCTTCCTCGGCGGCTGCATCTTCTCCGGTCGTGCCGCCGGTCGTGCGATCGCCGACACCCTCTGAGCGGGATGCCGCCGACGGAGGGTTCGGGTCAGCCGTGGCGGTGGAAGTCCGGTAGCTGCCAGGTGCCGTCGAAGGCCTGGCTGGTGGGACCGTAGATGCGGAAGTAGGTGAACCAGCCTGTGCCCGGCGTGGTTTGGATCCAGCGATCGGTCGGGGTGTTCGGTGGTGGGGTCGGCCCGAAGTAGAGGGTGAGGGGGACGGCGGTGTCGATGTCGGCGAGTTCGTACAGGGAGCGAAGGGCGGCTCGGTTCTGCGGTGCTTTCAGCTCGCTGCGGGTGCGCGCGTCGTAGGCGGTGATGGACCAGAACAGACTCGCCGGGACCGGCTGCGGCACGGTGAGGCTGTAGTAGCCTGCGCCCTCGAGGTAGGCGCCCGCTGAATCGCGCAGGCCGAGCCAGTACAGCGATCCGGCGCCGGGTTCGCGGGCGAACATGGCGGGGGATTCGATCTGGGCTTGGTAGAACCATTTCTCGCGCGCGTACAGGTCGGTGTAGCCGGCGGTGTCGAAGGTGCCGTTCTCCGGGCGCAGCACAGCCCACTCCCACCGGCTGTCCGGCCACACGATCCGGTCCGGGCGGCGGTCGGCGAACGACTGCACGCACAGGTGCAGGTGACCGCGCCGTGCCGCATCGGTGAGGATGGCCTCCATCCGCCGGTCGGGGTAGAACGGAGCGTCGCGCACGATGCCGAGGGCAGCGAGTTCTCCGTACTGGTGGCGGTAGGTGGGATTGGGCGGTTCGGTCTGCAGAATCTCGTGCAGGACCCGCCAGTATTCGAGGTTGTCCTCCCAGCGCACGGGGGAGAAGTCGAGGCCCTGCTGCACCGACAGGTCGACCCAGTCGACCGGATTCGACTCGGCATCGGCGCCCAGCGGATAGACCTTGACCTGCTGCATCAGCGCGATCGCCGCGTCGACGTCGGTGCCGTGGGGCAGCGCGCGCACGAGGACAAGGACCCGGTTGGTCGTGGCACTGCCCGGGAAATATCCCTCGGGGACCGGACCGGCGTAGCCGGGTGGCAGCAGCAGGTGCTTACCGCCGTCGGCGCCGGCGGGGCCGGGCAGGCCCAGGTCGAGCACCCAGAGCTGGTTGAGGTCGTTGGCCGTGCCCATGAGGGTGCCGGGCGGTATCTCCACGACCATCGGCCCGGCGGACAGGTCGACGGTGAGTCCGGAGTACGGGGTGTCGGAGTTGGCCGTGAACACGTACTGGTCCGGCGAGCCGACCAGCAAAGCCATCACGGTGTTCGGTACTGCTCCCGCGCTGAGATTCCCGCGCCAGGTCGCTTCCAGCGAGACGGTGGGATAGAAGAACCGATACATGGCCAATGCCCGGTTGTAATCGAGTTCGTCATAGGCTCGACGCACAGCCGCGCTATGCGGAAAACCTCCGCGGATGTCCTGCGGTGCAGTCATCCCGGTCACGCTAGGTGGTCGAATACCGGTCTGCCTCACCTGAAACGGGTGAACTGCGCTTCTGTCCCTGCACCGTATGCGAGCTCTTCAGATATCACCGCAGTTGCAGTGGCGCATCATTGCGACGACAGCGTTCGTGCCGGGCGAATTCGGGGGCGGTGAGGTCCTAGGCTCGGTCTCGCCGAGATCGTCTCAGCTGAGGAGGTTGGTAGGTATGCCCAAGTACATGTGGCGGGTCAGCTATCTCCAGGAAGGGGCACACGGCCTCCTCTCGCAGGGCGGCAGTGCGCGCCAGGCGGCCATTACGGAGATGGTCGAGAGCGTAGGGGGAAAGGTCGAATCCTGCTATTTCGCGTTCGGTGAGGATGATCTGTTCGTCATCGGCGATGTGCCCGACGAAGTCGCCGCCGCGGCGCTCGCGATTCGTACCGCCGCCGCAGGCGCTGCCGTTTCGCATACCGTCGGGTTGCTGACGCCCGCGCAGATCGACGAGGCCGTCGCGTTGGAAGTCACCTATCGGCCGCCGGCGTAGCTCCTGGCTGTCATCGAGGGCTCGGCGTCGGTTGATCGTTCAACGCGCACAGCGCCTTGTCGACGAGCACGGCCGGCTCGAATCGGGCGGCGTCTGCGAGGCGCGGCATCTGGTTGAAACTGATCGTCACGGCGCTGGTCGCGGTCGCGGCGACGAGCACCGAGAAACCGTAGATCGCGCCGTTGTGGCCCCACGCCTCCAGTCCGCAGCTGCTGGTCCGTCGAAACAATCCGAGCCCGGCACCGGTGATTCCCGCGAGCCCGACGGCACTGGTCTTCGACATCTCGGCGAACTCGGCCGCCGGTACCAGCCTGCCGGAGACCAGCGCCGTGAAGAACCGATTCAGATCGCGGCCACTCGACACCATGGCACCATCGGGTAGTCCCCAGTTGGGGTCGATATCGGTGACGTCCACGCGCTCGTCGCCGAAGAAGTGGTACGCCCTGGGGTGCGGTCCGCGAATCGTTTGTTCCGCGGGTTCCGGCCAGTAGGTATCGGTGAGGTCGAGCGGGCGGATCACCCGTCGGGTGACCTCGTCCGCGATCGACGCACCGGTGATGCGTTCGACGACCTGCCCGAGCAGCAGGTAGTTGGTATTCGAGTAGCGGAATTCCGCACCAGGTTCGAACATCGCCGGACGAGCAAGCGCCATGCCGATCAACTCGTGCACGGGGTGTGATTGCCGCAGATCTGCCTCGGAGCGCAGTCCGAGCAACGGCAGATAGTCGGGTACGCCGCTGGTATGGCTGAGCAATTGGCGCAGGGTGATCCGGTTTCCGTCACCACCGGGGCCGGTGACCACCCCGGGGAGATAGTGCTCCACCGCGACGTCGAGTGCCGCGCGGCCTTCGCTGACCAGTTGCATGACGACGGCCGCGACGAAGGTTTTGGTAGCGCTGGCTATCCGCACGCGCGCCGCATCCGGGAACGGTGTCTCGGCGGTGAGGTCACCGAATCCGCCGTCGAGCTGGATCTCGTGGTCACGGTCGGTCGCCACGAGTTGTGCGCCGGGCACGTTGCCGTCCCGGAGGATCTGGTCCAGTTCGGACTCGAGCTCGGCGCGAGGAAACTGCACGGGTGCGGGCGCGCAGGACGTCACGAACGCCGACATCATGACCACGGTTGCCGCGGAAAGCGCTGCGGTGAATCGCATGGTGCACCTCGCTGTGAACGTCCGCCCACCGGCCGCGGTGACATCGCGTCGGTGCACCGCGCTGCTGGCGCCCATAGTAGTGCGCGACCCGACCTGACGTGGCCTGCACCTCACCGGTGGGGAGCCGGTCTCGGTGATATCGCGGGCGTCTTTAGCATCGATGGTGACTACCTATCGAGGAAACCTGAGGACGTGTGTTGACCACCGAACAACTTGACCGCTGGAATGCTCAGGAAGCCGCTGCCGAGGCGATGATCCCGATCATCGGCACGCTGTACCGCGCGAAGGGTGTGACAATCCTGCTGCACAGCCGGTCGCTGGTGAACAAGTCGGTGATCAGCATCCTGCGGACGCACCGTTTCGCCAGGCAGATCGCCGGTGAGGAACTGTCCGTCGACGAGACCCTGCCGTTCCTGCAGGTGCTCAGCGAGCTGGATCTGGGGCCGTGCAAGATCGACCTCGGTCAGCTGGTGATGACCTACCGCGCCGACGATCGCGGCCTGTCGATCCCGGAATTCACCGCGGCGGTGCTGGCCGAGGTGATCGGCGGCAACAAGGCCGAGCCGCAGGGCCCGCGCGATGTCGTCCTCTACGGCTTCGGCCGCATCGGGCGCCTGGTCACCCGGCTGCTCATCGAGAAGGCAGGGTCCGGCAACGGGCTGCGACTGCGCGCCGTGGTGGTGCGCAAGGGCGGCGACGACGATCTGGCCAAGCGCGCCTCGCTGCTGCGCCGGGACTCGGTGCACGGCCACTTCAACGGCACCATCAAGGTCGACGCGGACAACAACACGCTCACCGCGAACGGCAACGTCATCAAGTTCATCTACAGCGATGACCCGACGACGATCGACTACACCGACTACGGCATCGACAACGCGATCCTGATCGACAACACCGGTCGGTGGCGTGACCGCGACGGCCTGTCCCAGCACCTGCGCCCCGGCGTCGCGAAGGTCGTGCTGACCGCGCCGGGCAAGGGCGACGTCCCGAACATCGTGCACGGTGTCAACCACCGCGACCAGGACCTGACGCAGCAGATCTTCTCCTGCGCCTCGTGCACCACCAACGCGATCGTGCCGCCGCTCAAGGCCATGGACGACGAATTCGGCATCCTGCGCGGGCATGTGGAGACGGTGCACTCGTTCACCAACGACCAGAACCTGCTCGACAACTACCACAAGGCCGACCGCCGTGGCCGGTCCGCGCCGTTCAACATGGTGCTCACCGAGACCGGCGCCGCGTCCGCCGTGGCGAAGGCGATGCCGGACTTCAAGGCCAAGATCACCGGCAACTCGATCCGCGTGCCAACGCCCGACGTCTCGGTCGCGATCTTGAACCTGCAGCTCGAGCAGGAGACGACGAGGGAGGACGTGCTCGCCTACCTGCGTCAGGTCTCGCTGGCGGGTCCGCTGAGCCGCAACCTCGACTACACCGCCGCCAACGACGTGGTCTCGAGCGACTTCATCGGGTCGCGCGCGGCCTCGATCATCGACGCCAACGCCACGATCGTCGAGGGTGACACCGCGATTCTGTACGTCTGGTACGACAACGAGTTCGGCTACTCGTGCCAGGTGGTGCGGACCGTGCAGTACATCTCGGGCATCGAGTACCCGACGTATCCGCAGGTCGGCGCCCCGTCCGAGGCGCGTGAGCTGGCCGCCGCCGACGCGGGGTAATCAGCACAGCGACACCCGAGCGAGATGGCGCCCGACCTCTGGTCGGGCGCCATCCGCTGTCGTGAGCCGAACCTCGGCGCTTGTCGGGTAGTTGATCATTGTGCATACTTGGCGCATGACATCTCGTCGAAAGGGCGTTCTGCGCCCGGGCCGTTGAGCCCGACGCCGGTCATCGAACCGGCTTCTCTCCCAACACATCACGGGGACCATTCCCGTCTTTCCTTCTGGCTGCGCGTGCGCGAGTTCGCGGTGCCGCCCACCATGATCGACATCGCGACCACCCGGCGCCGGGTGGGGGACTGGGCCGGGGCCTGTGCCGCCGCGCACGTCGATGCCGATATCGATCTGCGGTCGCTGGCGCGTACCCATGGCCGGGAACTCGCCGCGCGGGTGCGGGCTGATCTGCGTCATCTGGCGCCGGACCTCTTGCGCTGGCATCTGCCCAGAATCGCTCCTGACGGATTGCTCAGGCCGGGACTGACGATGGTGCTGGCTCGCTACGATTCCGCCGAATTCCCCAGCGGGGGAACGACTCCCGTGTACTTGGTGGTTCGCACCGCGCCCGCGTGGGCGGATTCGGGCCAGCGGATCGGTCTCGCGCTGTGGGACGGATCGAGGTTGGCGTCCGGCTCGACCATGCACCCGCATCCCCGGCCCGACCGGCGCTTCCGGCTCGACCTCCACCGTCACCTGTGGGACACGCGCAGGACGGGCGAGCTGCGGATGCGCTCGGGTGCAACGCAGTTCGCCGCGCCCGGTGACCGCAACGGTGCCACTGCCACCACCTTGTCGGCTGTGGACCCCGGGCTCCTCGCACGGGTGCCGCAGGATTGTGCCGTCGACAGATGGGCGGCCGAGGCGGCAATTCTGCTGCGTGCCGAGCAGTCCCGGACCGGCCAGGTGCTGGTGCGCTGCGGCGCGCGGCACCGCCTGGTCCTCGATCTGACTGCAGACGGGGACGAACCGCCCGCATTGCGGATCGCGGAGAAATACCCGCGCGGCGGTGTGTCCGCGCTGCCGGTCCTGCCCGACGCGGCGACCTGGGTGCTGCCCGATCTGGCGTTGATCCGCGCGGGTGCGATCACGGCCGATCGGCTGCATCCCCTGGTCGCCTCGGCGCTCGACCCGGACTGTTCACCGACCGACCCACCTCGGATCAGCGCAGGTGAGCGGCTCGTGGAATGCCGCGGCGAACTCCACCGGATCGGGTTGGTGAACGGGGTGCTCGCCGCACTGGATCACCATCCGGCCGAAATCCGGCGCGAGGAACTACTGGTCGCCCTGACCGGCACCCCGCTGCCCTGCCTACAGGCCATCGACCAGGCGCATCGCCATCCGGATTGGCTCGTCGGCGTGCGTGAACGACTGGACCACGGCGACACCGCCGGTGCGCTCGCTGTCGTCGAAGACCTCCTCGGGCCCGACGCACTGCTGCGCGACGGTCCGCTTCTGCACGCACTGGAAGCGTCCGCGCAGCGGCGGATCACCTACGGCCTGTTCCGGGCCGGGCTACCCGCGCCAGGTCACGGTCTTCTTCGCCACCCTGCCGACCGCGCTCGCCGCGAGCACGGCGCGCACCCCCGCCACGCGACCACGATCTGACGAGCACCGCGGCCTGCCCTGCGCGGCGGGCCTCGCGCATCCATCGAATTCTTCCGAACCCAAAGGTGATTCACGCATGTCTGTTCACACCCTCCGCGCTCCGCTCCCAGCCATCGACTCCCAGCTCGACGTCGCGGGCGACCTGCTGGCTCTGCTGAGCGAGGTAACCACCGAGCCGCGCCCCGATACCCGACTGGAGGCACTGACGCTGGCCGTGGCCGCCGACCTGCCGGTACTCCTGTGGGGCGAGCCCGGAATCGGTAAGACCGCCGCCCTGACCCAGCTCGCCGACTCCCTCGACCTGCCGCTGACCACGGTGATCGCGAGTGTGCATGAGCCGTCGGACTTCTCGGGCCTGCCCATCATCGGCGACGATCCCGCGGCCCATGGTGTCCCGATGGCCCCACCGGACTGGGCCGTTCGGCTCGCCCGTACCGGTCGCGGACTGCTGTTCCTCGACGAACTGTCGACCGCGCCGCCCGCCGTCCAAGCCGCCCTGCTGCGCGTGGTCCTCGAGCGCAGGATCGGCGCGCTGCAACTGCCTCCCGGTGTCCGCATCGTCGCCGCCGCCAACCCACGCTCCTCGGCCGCCGACGGCTGGGAGCTGAGCCCACCGCTGGCGAACCGTTTCGTGCACCTGCAGTGGACCCACGACCACGATGTCGTCGTCCGCGGCCTCGGCGGCACATGGCCACGGGCGACACTGCCCCGGCTCGCGCCCGAAAAGCTGCCGGAGGCAGTCGCTTTCGCCCGGCGCGCGGTGTGCGGGCTGCTCGCGGCCCGGCCGAAACTGGTGCATCAGATGCCCACCACCGAAACCCGAAGGGGCGGTGCCTGGCCGTCGCCGCGCAGCTGGGAGATGACCCTGCGGCTGATCGCCTTCGCGACCGCGGCCGGCGCGAGTCGCGATGTGCTGTCGATACTGGTCCGGGGCACAGTCGGCGACGGTCCCGGCTTCGAATTGCTGACCAGTATCGACCGGATGGATCTCCCCGACCCGGAGGCACTGCTCGCCGATCCGGACGCCGCCGAGCTGCCCGAGCGGGGAGATCTGCGCCAAGCCGTGCTCGACGCCGTGGTGGCCGCTGTCCGCAAGCGCCCGGAGAAGTCCCGCTGGGACGCCGCGTGGGAACTCCTCGTCAAGGCGGTGGACACCGGAGCCCCCGACCTGGTGGTGGTGCCCGCGACCACCCTCGCCACCTTGCGCCGGGACAACTGGGAGGTTCCGGCATCGATCGAACAGCTGGCCGCCATGGTGTCGGTGTCCCAGCGCGCCGATCGCGCCGCGGCCCGTGTCGCCGAGGTTCGCCGATGACAGCCGAGATCACCGGTCTGGACTACGACAAGCTGTATGCCGCTCGGCTGCACGCGGTCTCGGCCCGTCCGTACCTGGCGACGGCCCTGTACGCACTGCACATCGTCGAGTCACAGCGGGTACCGACGATGGCGGTGGACAAGCACTGGCGGTGCTACGTGTCGCCCGCGTTCGTCGACTGCACGCCGGAGGAGGAGCTCGCCTCGGTGCTGGTGCACGAGGTCTCGCATCTGCTGCGCGACCATCACGGGCGCAGCGATCGATATGCCCGCGCGCACGACCTGACCGGTCCCGCGGAGCGTCTGCGGATGAACATCGCGGCGGACGCCGAGATCAACGACGACGCGTTCGGTGCCGGGTTGGTCTGGCCGACAGGGGCGGTCATGCCGGCGACCCTCGGTCTGTCCGCGGGCAAACTCATGGAGGACTACCTGCGCGAGTTCAGCCTGGGGCACCTCACCCAGGACTTCGCCTGGCTCGACTGCGGCAGCGGCGCGGACGGCCTCGACCGCGAATGGGAACTGGGGCCAGAGGGTGCGGACGGGCTCAGCGAACAGGAACGCGCCGCGGTCCGATTCCGGGTGGCGCAGGGCATCGTCGGCCGCCCGGGGAACACGCCCCAGGGGTGGCAACGGTGGGCGGAGAAAGCGTTGCACCCGCCCCAGCCATGGCGGGACCTGCTGGGAGCGGCACTGCGCTCCGCCGCGTCGGCACCCGGCGTCGGCGCGGACTACACCTACGGGCGCCCGGCACGCCGCTCGGCCGCGCTGCCCGGCGTCGTGCTGCCGAGCCTGCGCCGCATGCCACCCCGGGTCGCCGTCGTCATCGACACCTCGGCATCGGTCAGCGATACCGAACTCGGCAGCGCGCTGCTCGAAGTAGCCGCCATCACCCACGCCGTCGGCGGCCGCCGCGACCTTGTCACCGTCTTCTCGTGCGACACCGCGGCCCGCATCGCCGTCCCGCTGTGCCGCGCCGAGGGCATGGCGCTGATCGGCGGCGGCGGCACCGACCTGCGAACCGGTTTCACCCGAGCCCTGCGCACCCGCCCCGACGTGATCGTCGCCCTGACCGACGGCCAAACCCCATGGCCGGCAACACGTCCCACCTGCCGCACCGTGGTCGGCCTGTTTCGCCGGGAGGACTCGTGGCGCGAGGACAACCCGGACTATGTCCCGGACACCCCACCCGCCTGGGCGAGGGTGGTCGACATCGGCTGAGGACCGGATCGACTCCGCCTACACACGGGTGGGCGCGCGACGTATTGCGTGTGGCGCACGTCACAGTTGAGTCGCGATTCGTCCCATTCGCCTCGAGAGCTTTCCCTACGCTTGGGTAATTCTTTACTATTGGCGCGACCCTGTGTCTCGGGTCGGTTCTCTTCGAGCAGTGCCGCCGTTCGCTCGCAGCTCAGCATCAATTGCCAGTGCATGTTCGACCGATGAACCGGGCGCCAGTCCGCCCCGGCGAAGGAGAATGATGACCGACAATGATCCTGCTACCGCGGCGGCAGCGCGCCCGCTGTCGCGCGATGCGCTGAAACTTGTTCTCCAGCATGATCTTCCGGCATCCGTCGTGGTCTTTCTCGTCGCGTTGCCGTTGTCGCTTGGTGTGGCGCTCGCCTCCGGGGCACCCGTCGTCTCCGGGCTCATCGCCGCGGCCGTCGGTGGCGTCGTCGCCGGGTTGCTAGGCGGTTCGGCGGTGCAGGTCAGCGGGCCGACCGCCAGCCTCGCCGTCGTCGTCGCGGCCGCCGTCCAGCAATTCGGCTGGGCCGCCATGTGTTTCATCACCGTCGGAGCGGGCGTGCTGCAGATCCTGTTCGGGCTCAGCCGGATCGCGCGCGCCGCGCTGGGTATCGCGCCGGTTGTGGTGCACGCCATGCTCGCTGGGATCGGCGTGATCATCGCGCTGCAGCAGGTGCACGTGCTCCTCGGCGGGGCGACGGTGAGCTCGCCGTGGGCGAGTATCGCCGCACTGCCGCAGCAGGTGATGTCGGTGCAGAAGGGTGACCTGTTCGTCGGACTGCTGGTGATCGCCGTGCTGATCGGGTGGCAGTATTTGCCGCGCCGGGTGCGGGTGGTGCCCGGCCCGCTGGTCGCGGTGGTCGTGGCGACGGTGGTCTCGCTGGTGCTGCCGTTGACGGTGGAACGGGTGCGCCTGGACGGCTCGCTCCTCGACGGCATCGGCCTGCCCGCGCTGCCGCACGGCGGCTGGCTGCCCATCGCGCTCACCATGCTCACCGTCGCGCTCATCGCCAGTGTGGAGACCCTGCTCTCGGCCGTCGCGGTCGACAAGATGCGACCCGATCAGCGCACCGACTTCGACCGGGAACTCCTCGGCCAGGGTGCGGCCAACATGGCCTCGGGCGCGCTCGGCGGCCTGCCGATCGCGGCGGTCATCGTGCGCAGCATCACCAACGCCAACGCCGGGGCGCGCAGCAGAGCCGCCACCGTGATGCATGGCTGCTGGGTGCTGGTGTTCGCGATCGCGCTGGTCGGCCTGGTCCGGCAGATCCCGACGGCGGCGCTGGCCGGGCTGCTGGTGCTGATCGGGGTGCAGCTGGTGAAGCTGGCCCACATCCGGCGGGCCCGCCGCACCGGCGACATCTACGTCTACCTGGTCACCGTGATCGCGGTGGTCTCGCTGAACCTGTTGCAGGGCATGGTGATCGGCCTGATCGCCTCGTTCGCGCTGCTGCTGTGGCGGGTCGTGAAATTCACCATCGCCGCGACGCCGCGCACCGACGGGACCTGGCTGGTGCGCATCGCGGGCACCTGCACCTTCCTGGCCGCGCCCCGGCTCACGGCCGAACTGGCGAAGGTGCCCGCAGGCGTGGACGTGACAGTGGAACTCAGCGTCGACTTCCTCGACCACGCCGCCTGCGAACTGCTCTCCGAATGGGCTGACGCTCGCGAATCCGGCGGCGGCACAGTCGACTTCGTTGAACTCGGCACCGCGCGCATGGCCCGCGCCAACGACGGACCGCCCGAACACGGGCACGCGCGCAAAGCGGTCGACGAGGCCATCCGGCCATGGCGGCGCAGCGGCGGCGTCGACCCGATCGCGGCGGGCATCGCGGCCTACCACCGCGGGCACGCGCATCTGATGCGTCCGCACCTGGCCGGGCTGCGGCACCGGCCCGACGCCGACACCTTCTTCCTCACCTGCGCCGACGCCCGCGTCGTGCCCAACGTCATCACCAACAGCGGCCCCGGCGACCTGTTCACCGTCCGCAATGTCGGCAATCTGGTGCCGGTCGGCGGCAGTGACGTCTCGGTGGAGGCGGCGCTGATCTACGCACTCGACAAGCTCGACGTGCGCTCGGTGGTGGTGTGCGGGCACAGTGGCTGCGGCGCGATGGAAGCGCTGTACGCGCAGGTGCAGGCCGGGCCTGGACTCGACGACTGGCTGGCCAACGCCCAGCCGACGCTGGCGGCGTTCCGCGGCGGCCATCCCGTCGCCGAGGCGGCGCGGCTTGCCGGTTTCGGCCCGATCGACCAGCTGGGCATGGTGAACGTCGCCAGGCAGGTGCAGACGCTGATCGACTACCCGGCGGTGCGCAGCGGCATCGTGGAGCGCGGCGTCGCGGTGTCGGGGCTGTTCTTCGACCTGGCGACCGCGCGGGTGATCGAGATCACCGTCGACGGGATCGCCGAATTCGACGACACCCGAAGCGATGTCGCGGCCGAGCCGGTGTGAGCGGGGTTTGCTGTGGTTCACACCACAGCGGGCCTGCGCTTATGGCGACACCCACTCTTCTTGCGGCACACTGGTTTTGCCAAGTCTTTACCAATACTGTGGTGACACCTTGACCCGGTTCGCCGTCGTACCGGGGTCACCCGTGCTTCATCGCTGGCAGCTACTCGACGGTCCGCGGACCGTCCTCGACACGTTGATCATCCATCGACTACGGCCGCGCCGAGTCGACGAAGGAGAACCATGTCTGTTGCAAACGACCTAGCTCCACCCGCCGCACCGGCGTCGCCGACGCCCGACCCAGCGCCGTCCTACTGGCGCGACACGGTCTTGCGCCACGATCTGCCCGCCTCGATCGTGGTATTTCTGGTCGCTCTGCCGCTCTCGCTCGGCATCGCGGTCGCCTCCGGCGCTCCGGTCGCGGCGGGCCTCGTCGCCGCCGTGATCGGCGGTATCGTCGCCGGGCTGTTCGGCGGATCGATGCTGCAGGTCAGCGGCCCCGCCGCGGGCCTGACCGTCGTCGTCGCCGAATCCATCGCCCAATTCGGCTGGCGTGTCACCTGTTTCATCGTCGTCGGTGCCGGGCTATTACAGATCCTGTTCGGGCTGAGCCGGATCGCGCGCGCCGCGCTGGCGGTCGCCCCCGTGGTGGTGCACGCGATGCTCGCGGGCATCGGCATCACCATCGCCCTGCAGCAGATCCACGTGCTGCTCGGCGGCTCCTCGCACAGCACCGCCTGGCGCAACCTGATCGAGCTGCCGGGACAGCTGATGTCGCTACACGGTGGCGACGTGCTCGTGGGCGCCCTCGTGATCGCGGTGATGCTCGGCTGGAAGTACATGCCGCCGAAGCTGCGCGCGGTGCCCGGCCCGCTGGTCGCCGTCGTCGCGGCCACCGTGCTCTCGCTCGTCCTGCCGGCCGAGGTCGAGCGCATCGTGCTCAGCGGCTCGCTCTTCGACGCGCTGCAGCTGCCCGAACTGCCGTCGGGGAACTGGTCGGCGGTCGCGATGATGGTGCTCACCATCGCGCTCATCGCGAGCGTGGAAAGCCTGCTGTCGGCCGTCGCCGTGGACAAGATGCACACCGGCCCGCGCACCGGGTTCGACCGCGAACTGATCGGTCAGGGCTCGGCGAACGTGCTGTCGGGCCTGGTCGGCGGCCTGCCGATCACCGGCGTGATCGTGCGCAGCGCGACCAATGTGCAGGCGGGCGCGCGCAGCAGGGCCTCGGCGGTCATGCACGGTTGCTGGATCCTGCTGTTCTCGGTGGCGCTGGTCGGCCTGGTCGAGCAGATTCCGAAGGCGGCGCTGGCCGGGCTGCTCATCGTCATCGGCATCCAGCTGGTGAAGCTGGCCCACATCCGGCTGGCCCGGCGCACCGGCGACCTGCTGGTCTACCTGGTCACCGTGCTCGGCGTGGTGTTCCTGAACCTGCTCGAAGGCGTGATCATCGGGCTCGGACTGGCTTTCGGCCTGCTGCTGTGGCGGGTCGTGCGGGTGCAGGTGTCGGCGGCGCCGCTGCCCGACGGCGCGCGCTGGCTGGTCCGGATCGACGGCTCGTGCACCTTCCTGGCCCTGCCGAAGCTGTCGGCCGAGCTCGCGAAGGTGCCCGCCGGCGCCGATGTCACCGTGGAGATGACGGTCGACTTCCTCGACCACGCCGCCTTCGAGGCCATCGAATCCTGGCAGCATCAGCAGGAAAGTGGCGGTGGCCGAGTCGATTTCGTGGAGATCGGCAGCGCCAAGATGGCCGACACCACCGGCGCTCCGCCCGCTCGCGGCTTCGGGCGCGCGACCTGGGACGAGCTGCTCGGCCCGTGGCGGCACCAGAAGTCCGGCAGTGACGCGCTCAACGCGGGCGTCGCGGCCTTCCATCGCAGCCACGCCCACGTCGTGCGCCCGCACCTGGACGGGCTGCGCGACCGGCAGGACCCGGATTCGTTCTTCCTCACCTGCTCGGACTCGCGGATCGTGCCCAATGTGATCACCTCCAGCGGCCCCGGTGACCTGTTCACCGTCCGCAACGTGGGCAATCTGGTGCCGACCAGCGGCGACGACTCCGTCGAGGCGGCGCTGGTGTTCGCGCTCGAGGAATTGGCGGTGCGCTCGGTCGTGGTCTGCGGGCATTCGGCCTGCGGCGCGATGAAGGCGGTGTACTCCGGGGCCGACGCCGACGGCGGGCTGAGCTCCTGGCTGCGTCACGCCGAACCAAGCCTGCACCGGTTCCGGGCCGACCATCCGGTCGCGCGGGCGGCGCGGCTTGCCGGTTTCGACGAGACCGACCAGCTGAGCATGGTCAATGTCGCCGTGCAGCTCGAGACGCTGCATCGCCATCCGTCGGTCCGCCGCGCGGTGGCCGAGCGCGGGGTCGAGGTGTCGGGGCTGTTCTTCGACATCGCGGGTGCGCGGGTGATCGAGGTGACCGTCGACGGCGTGCGCACCATCGCCGACCGGGACGAGGTCCCCGTGACGGTGTGAGCGGGGCGTCGGCGGCTCGTAGGCTGGAACGATGATGAGCAAGCCGACCGCCGCCACCTCCGATGCCCCGGCGGATTCCACCGCCGGGGCATCGGCGGGCAAGCCGGTCTTCGCAGAGCGCTGGCGCGCCTTCCGGGCGAGCATCGAGCACCGCCCTACCCTGAACCTCGGCTACCGCATCGCCGTCGGCGTGTTCGGTGGGCTGGTGCTGCTCGTCGGGATCGTCACGATCCCGTACCCGGGGCCCGGCTGGGCACTGGTGTTCGCGGGGTTCGGCATCCTGGCCACCGAGTTCGTCTGGGCCCATCACACGCTGACGTGGGTGCGCGGCAAGTACCGGATCGTCATGGACTGGTACACCTCGCGCGGGTGGACGATCAAGATCCTCGGCGCGGTGGCCACTTTCGCCCTCGTCGTGGTGACGCTGTGGCTGCTCGGAACCTTCTCGATGGTGGGAGGGTGGATCGGAGTCGATTGGCTATGGTTGCGCAGTCCCCTGATGTCGTGAGCATCGTCGCCGGACACCGGCTCACGGATCCCGCGTGGGTCTCGGCCAGGATCGGCGAGATGAGCCGCTCCTGGGGGACCGAGACGCCGCGCGTCGGCGGCACGCTGTGGTGGTGCATGGCCGCCTCGGCCCTGGTCGACCAGATCACCAGCGCCTACGCGGCCGGAACGCCGGCCCCGATCGCCGCGCTCGACAAGTTCGACTGCGAGGTCAGGCCCGATGGGGGAGTCGAGCATGTGCGCTTCCACTCGACCGTCGTCCCTGACGACGCAGCCGAGGCCGTCGGCACCGCACTGCGCGAGACATTGACGGCAGTGATCCTGCAGGTCGCCGCCGTTTCCGGAGCAGGCGTGCCCGCCCTCTGGGCCGTCGTCACCGACGCGATCGGCAACCGGGCACTCGACGCGGGCGACCAGGCAGCCGGAACCAGGCTGGCAGCCGAAATCGGCGCCCGCCTGCTCGCCCCCCGGTTCGTCACCGTCGGCGAGCGCACCTTCGTCAAACGCCTCTCCTGCTGCCTGGTCTACGAAGTGCCCGGCTGTGCCATGTGCACCAGCTGCCCGAAGCGCCCGGCGGCCGAGCGCATGGCCCTGCTGGCCCAAGCTTGATCCCCACGTAAGCGCCGAGCTCGCGAGCACATGGGTAACCCACCGGGTACGGGCGAACAGATCGTCAATGTGACCGCCTGCCGCCCGCGAAAGGCGACACCCGTCCAGAGTCTGGCCAATAGTCGCGGAGTGGCGGGCCGCCAGTAGGATCGTGGCTGCAACCGGGCGGGGGACAGTCCCGCCGGACCACAACGTCAAGGAGAGCATCCCCGTGACCACCTCTGCACCCCTCAGTCCTGTCGCCCTCGTCCGGGTGCCGGCCGGGACTACCGCGGGCGCGGCGGTGCGGGAAGCGGGCCTGCCGACCAAGGGGCCGGACACGATCGTGGTGGTCCGCGACGCCGAGGGCGCGCTCAAGGACCTGTCCTGGATCCCCACCGAAGATGTCGAGGTCGAGCCCGTCGCCGCCGACACCGAGGACGGTCGCAGCGTGATCCGGCACTCGGCCGCGCACGTGCTGGCCCAGGCCGTGCAGCAGGAGTTCCCCGACGCCAAGCTGGGTATCGGCCCGCCGATCAAGGACGGCTTCTACTACGACTTCCGCGTCGACCGGCCCTTCACCCCCGAGGATCTGGCCAAGCTGGAATCCCGGATGAAGAAGATCATCAAAGGCGCGCAGCGTTTCTCGCGTCGCGTCGTCGAGATCGACGAGGCTCGGGTCGAGCTGGCCAAGGAGCCGTTCAAGCTCGAGCTGATCAGCGACAAGTCCGGCATCGACGACCCGGAGATCATGGAGGTCGGCGGCAACGAGCTGACCATCTACGACAACCTGGACCCGCGTACCGGCGAGAAGATCTGGGGCGACCTGTGCCGCGGCCCGCACATCCCCACCACCAAGTTCATTCCCGCCTTCAAGCTGACCCGCAGCTCGGCCGCCTACTGGCGCGGTGACCAGGACCGCGAGGACCTGCAGCGCGTCTACGGCACCGCCTGGGAATCGACCGAGGCGATGGACGAGTACCTGCACCTGCTGGCCGAGGCCGAGCGCCGCGACCACCGCAAGCTGGGTCTCGAGCTGGACCTGTTCAGCTTCCCCGACGAGCTCGGCTCGGGCCTGCCGGTGTTCCACCCCAAGGGCGGCATCATCCGCAAGGAGATGGAGGAGTACTCGCGTCAGCGTCACATCGACGCGGGCTACGAGTTCGTCAACACCCCGCACATCACCAAGGGGCATCTGTTCGAGGTCTCCGGTCACCTGGACTGGTACAAGGACGGCATGTTCCCGGCCATGCACCTCGACGCCGAACTCAACGAAGACGGCACCGTGCGCAAGCCCGGCCAGGACTACTACGTCAAGCCGATGAACTGCCCGATGCACAACCTGATCTTCCGCGCGCGTGGCCGCTCCTACCGTGAGCTGCCGCTGCGGCTGTTCGAGTTCGGCTCGGTGTACCGCTACGAGAAGTCCGGCGTGATCCACGGCCTGACCCGCGTGCGTGGCATGACCCAGGACGACGCGCACATCTACTGCGCCAAGGAGCAGATGCACGCGGAGCTGACCAGCACGCTGCAGTTCGTGCTGTCGCTGCTCAAGGACTATGGCCTCGACGACTTCTACCTCGAGCTGTCGACCAAGGACCCGAAGAAGTTCGTCGGCTCCGACGAGCTGTGGGAAGAGGCCACCGAGACCCTGGCCAAGGTCGCCGAGGCCTCGGGTCTCGACCTCGTGCCCGATCCGGGCGGCGCGGCGTTCTACGGCCCGAAGATCTCCGTGCAGGCCAAGGACGCGCTGGGCCGCACCTGGCAGATGTCGACCATCCAGCTCGACTTCAACCTGCCCGAGCGGTTCAACCTGGAATACACGTCCTCCGACGGCACCAAGCAGCGTCCGGTGATGATCCACCGTGCCCTGTTCGGCTCGATCGAGCGGTTCTTCGGCGTGCTCACCGAGCACTACGCCGGCGCGTTCCCCGCCTGGCTCGCGCCGGTGCAGGTCGTCGGTATCCCGGTCGCGGAAAACTTTGCCCCGCACCTGGATGCGGTGATCGAGCGGCTGCGGGACGCGGGCGTGCGCGCCCAGGTCGACCGCAGCGACGACCGGATGCAGAAGAAGATCTTCAACCAGACCGCGCAGAAGGTGCCGTTCATGTTGCTGGCTGGCGCGCGCGACGTGGAGGCGGGCGCGGTGAGCTTCCGGTTCCGCGACGGCAGCCAGGTCAACGGCGTTCCGGTCGACGACGCGGTCGCCACGATCCTGACCTGGGTCGGCAACCGCGAGAACGCCTCGCCCACCGCCGAGGGGTTCGAGGTCGTCAGCGCGGCGAAGGCGTCCTCATGAGTGAGAGCATCGCCTCGGAGGCCGGTTCGATCGTCGACACCGGCGCTGGTCAGCCGGACCGGCTGCAGCGGCTGTGGACGCCGTACCGGATGTCCTACATCACCGGCGAGGTGAAGCCCAAGGACGCCACCGGGCACCCGTTCACCGACATCCCGAAGATGTCCGACGAGGACGGGCTGATCATCGCCCGCGGTGAACAGGTCTACGCGGTGCTCAACCTGTACCCGTACAACCCGGGACACATGATGGTGGTGCCGTACCGCCGGGTCGCCGACCTGGAGGATCTGACGGCCGCCGAGAGCGCGGAGCTGATGGCGTTCACGCAGCGAGCCATCCAGGTGATGAAGCGGGTCTCACGGCCCGCCGGATTCAACGTCGGTCTCAATCTCGGTGGGGTGGCCGGTGGTTCGCTCGCCGACCACCTGCACCAGCACATCGTGCCGCGCTGGGGCGGGGACGCGAATTTCATCACCGTGGTCGGTGGGGTGAAGGTGATGCCGCAGCTGTTGCGCGAGACGCGGCAGCTGCTGGCGGAGGCATGGGAGGCGCATACCGCAGCCGATCGGGTGCGGGTGTCCCGCGGGTCGCAGGAGGAATAACAACCGTGCTCAGCTTCTTCGGCCGCCAGACGTTTGCGAAAGCGACTGCGCCGCTGGGCAAAGCGCTCGTCGGTACCGGGCTCACGCCGGACGCGATGACACTGATCGGCACCACCGCGACGATCGCGGCCGCGGTGACGCTGTTCCCCTCCGGGCACCTGTTCTGGGGAACGATGGTCATCTGGCTGTTCGTCATGTTCGACATGCTCGACGGCGCGATGGCGCGGGCCCGCGGCGGCGGCACGAAGTACGGCGCGGTCCTCGACGCCACCTGTGACCGGGTGGCCGACGGTGCGATCTTCGGCGGCCTGGCCTGGTGGGCGGTCTACCACGAGCACAGCAAGCAGCTGTTCGCGGCGACGCTGGTCGTGCTGGTCACCTCGCAGGTGATCTCGTACGCGAAGGCGCGCGCCGAGGCCAGCGGGCTCTCGGCCGACGGCGGGCTGATCGAGCGCCCGGACCGGCTCGTCATCGTGCTGGTCGGCGCCGGGCTCACCGGCATCGGCGGGCACTGGGGCATCGCGTGGCTTACCTGGGCCGTGTACGTGGCGATGTGGGCGCTGGCGGTGCTGAGCATCATCACGGTGTTCCAGCGGGTGCTCGCGGTCCGCAATTCGCCGGGCGCGCGGACCGTGATCCCGTCGGCGCCGCAGCAGCCGGACACGGCCGGAGGTGCGGCGTCGTGAGACTCACCGAGCGGTTGAGCGACTGGGGGTACGCCGCGGGCTGGCGGATCGTGCGTTCGGCGCCGGAAGGCCTGGTGCGCAAGGTATTCGATGTGGGCGCCGACCGTGCCGTCAAGGGCGGTGGGCCGGAGCAGTTGCGGCGCAACCTCGCCCGTGTGCTCGGGGTGACCCCGGAGCAGGTGCCCGCGGAGCTGATGCGCGCGAGTATGCGCTCCTACGCCAGGTATTGGCGCGAGGCGTTCCGGCTGCCGAGCATGGACCACAGCACCGTGGACTATTACGTCGACGGTCTCGAACACCTCGACGCGGCCCTGGAGCGGGGCCGCGGCGTCGTCTTCGTGCTGCCGCACTCGGGGAACTGGGACATGGCCGGTGTGTGGCTGGTGCAGCACTACGGCACCTTCACGACCGTGGCCGAACGATTGAAACCGGAGTCGCTGTTCGAGCGGTTCGTCGCCTACCGGGAGAGCCTCGGCTTCGAGGTGTTCCCGCTGACCGGCGGTGAGCAGCCGCCGTTCAGGCAGCTCGCGGACCGGTTGCGGCAGAACCGGATCGTCTGCCTGATGGGCGAGCGCGACCTCACCGGCAAGGGCGTGCCCGTCGACTTCTTCGGCGAGCGCACCTGGATGCCCGCCGGTGCGGCCAAGCTGGCGATCGAGACCGGCGCCGCCCTGATCCCGGTGCACGCCTGGTTCACCACCGAGGCCGACGGCACCGAGGGCTGGGGCCTGAAGACCTGCACGCCGGTGGATGTCTCCGGTGGCGTGGCCGCCGCGACGCAGGAGCTGGCCGACGTATTCGCGGCGAACATCGCCGAGCACCCGGCCGACTGGCACATGCTGCAGCCGCAGTGGGCGGCCGACCTGTCGCCGGAACGGCTGGCGCGGATCACGGCGAACCAGGGAGGTGGCGCGCGGTGAAGATCGGCATGGTGTGCCCGTACTCGTTCGACGTTCCCGGCGGTGTGCAGGCCCATGTCGTCGAACTGGCCAGGGTCTTCCTCGAACGTGGTCACAAGGTGAGCGTGCTCGCGCCCGCCTCCGACGACACCCCGCTGCCCGATTTCGTCGTGTCGGCCGGACGCGCGGTGGCGATTCCGTACAACGGGTCGGTGGCGCGGTTGTCGTTCGGTCCGATGGCCTACACCCGGATCCGGCGCTGGATCGACAGCAACGACTTCGACGTGCTGCACATCCACGAACCCAACGCACCGAGCTTGTCCATGCTGGCGCTCAAGATCGCCGAGGGCCCGATCGTGGCGACCTTCCACACCTCGACCACGAAGTCGTTGGTGCTGAGCACCTTTCAGGGTGTGCTTCGCCCGTACCACGAGAAGATCAACGGCCGCATCGCCGTGTCGGAGCTGGCCAGGCGCTGGCAGGTCGAGGCGCTGGGTTCGGACGCGGTGGAGATCCCCAACGGCGTCGACGTCTCCGCGTTCGCCCGTGGTCCGCTGCTCGACGGGTACCCGCGCGCGGGCAAGACGGTGCTGTTCCTCGGCCGCTACGACGAACCGCGCAAGGGTATGGATGTGCTGCTCGGCGCGCTGCCCACGCTCACCGAACGCCATCCGGGCGTGCAGATCCTGATCGTCGGCCGCGGTGACGAGGACCGGCTGCGCCGCGAGGCGGGTGAGCACGCCGGGCATCTGCGTTTCCTCGGCCAGGTCTCCGACGCGGAGAAGGCCGCCGCGATGCGCAGCGCCGATGTGTACGTGGCGCCGAATCTGGGCGGCGAGAGTTTCGGCATCATCCTGATCGAGGCGATGGCCGCGGGCACCCCGGTGGTGGCCAGCGAGCTCGACGCGTTCCGGCGTGTGCTGCGCGACGGGACCGCGGGCATGCTCACCCCGGTCGGTGACTCCGCCGCGCTGGCCACCGCGATCGACACCGTTCTCACCGACGACACGGCCCGCGAGCGACTCGTCCGCACCGGCACTCAGGTGGTCGCCGGCTACGACTGGCCGGTGGTCGCCGAGCAGATCCTGCGGGTGTACGAGACCGTCACCGTGGGCGACAACAGGGTCAGGGCCGCCGGATGATCACTTTCTCCGCGACAACGGTCCTCGTTCTCGGGCTGATCGCGCTGCTCGTGCTCGCACTCGGCGTCTGGGCCTACTCGACGGCCAACCGGCTCGACCGGCTGCACGTGCGCTCCGACCAGTCCTGGCAGGCACTCGACGCCGCGCTGGCCCGGCGTGCCGTGGTGGCGCGTGCGGTGGCGATGGCCATCGCCGGTCCGGTGAGCACCGATCCGCGCCGCGCCGACCGGGCCGCCCAGCTCGCGACGCTGGCCGACCGCGCCGAACGCGCCGATCGTGGTGACCGCGAGACGATCGAGAACCAGCTCTCGGCGGCGCTGTCGCTGGTCGATATCGACCAGCTGCGGCCCCAGCTCGTCGCCGAGCTCGCCGACGCCGAGGCCAGGGTGCTGATCGCGCGGCGCTTCCACAACGACGCCGTGCGCGACACCCTCGCGCTGCGTACCCGGCGCCCGGTGCGGGTGCTGCACCTCGGCGGTACCGCGCCGCTGCCGCACTACTTCGAGATCACCGAACGGGCCACCCCCGCCGCGGCCACCGGTCTCGAGGTGAACACCACGCGCACCTCGGCGCGCGTGATGCTGCTCGACGAG
The DNA here is from genome assembly GCF_053608285.1 of Nocardia sp. NPDC055053. NCBI lineage: Bacteria > Bacillati > Actinomycetota > Actinomycetes > Mycobacteriales > Nocardiaceae > Nocardia > Nocardia sp. NPDC055053. The sequence goes on from NZ_JBSGVD010000020.1 coordinate 75,421, forward strand.
CAGGACCGGGTGCTGCTGCTGCGCGGCCACGATCCGCTGCTGCCCGAGGTCGCGTTCTGGTTCACCGTCGGCGGCGGGGTCGAGCCGGGGGAGAGCCTGCGTGATGCGGCGGTGCGCGAGATCCATGAGGAGACCGGTCAGCGGGTCGATCCGGCGGCGCTGCGCGGTCCGCTGTGGCGCCGGGTCGCGGTGTTCCCGTTCAACGGTGAACTCATCCGCTCCGAGGAACTGTTCTTCACCCTGCGCGCGCCGCGCTTCGAATGGCGTCCGGCCGCGCTGAACGCGCTGGAGCGCCGCACCATCACCGATCACCGCTGGTGCACTCCGGCCGATATCCGTGCCCTCGACGACATGGGTGAAGCGGTGTACCCGTATCACCTCGACGAACTGCTCGCCGAGGCCGTGACCGTGGCGGCGGACGATACCGAACACGTGGTGCGCTCGATCCGCTGACCTGCGGATCGACCGGTGCGTGTTGCCCCAGAGAGGCGACGATCGGGAGGCGATCAGTGGCAGCTCGGAGAAGCACCGCCGAGATCGGCGAGGTCGTCGGATTCCGGCTGCGCGCGCATCATCTCACCGCACGGCAGCCGAACGACGACCTCCTCGAGGTTGCCGGTGCGTGCGGAATTTAGAACAGCCCACCGGGTTCGGCGTTGCTCGCTCTGCACGCCCGCGTCGAGGACGTCACCGCCGAGCATGTCGATCACCTTGTCGGCGAGGAGAAGTCGCTGCTGCAGACCTGGTGCATGCGCGGCTCGCCGTTCTTCTTCCCGACCGCCGACGCTGCTGTCTTCACCACCGGCGTCCTGCCGACCGCCGAGACGGCGCGGCAGCATCTGATCCGCGGCATCGTCTGCCTGGCGCCTCGTAGCAAGAACACCGCGCCGTTCGTCCTGCTCGGCGAATGGCTCGGCACGCCACTGCCGCACACCGACCCCGCCACCACCCGCGCGACCCTTCTGCGCCGCTACCTGCGGTGTTACGGACCGTCGACACGCAAGGATTTCGCCGCCTGGCTCGGAATCGACGCCGGGGATGTCGACCCGTGGTGGACCAGCGTGGCGGACGAGCTCACCCCGGTCGAGGTCGACGGCAGCCGGGCCTGGATCCACATCGACGATCTGCCCGTCCTGCACTCCCCGCCCGCGGTGCACGGGGTGCGAATGCTGCCACCGAGCGATCCCTACACCCAGATGCGTGATCGGAACACCATCGTCGACCCGAAACATCAACGCGCCGTGTGGAAGACGGTCGGCGCACCCGGCACGGTGCTGGCCGACGGTGTCATCACCGGAATCTGGCGGCCACGCAAGAAGGGGCGCACGCTGACGCTGACCGTCACGACCTTCCGGTCGATGAACTCCCGGCTCAGCGCACAGCTGCGCGCGGAAGCGGCATCCGTGGCGGCATTGCGCGGCGCCACGGACGTCCACGTCGAGTTCGACGTGTCCGGCCGGGGCTGAGACGCGGGCCACTCGAGCAGGCCAGCGGCGGGCGTGGCGCGCATCGTCGCTGGTCGTGGCAAGGCCAGTGGACCCCAACTGGCTATGAAGGTCGATTTCGGACGGCTCTAGAATCGACGGTGTCCATAACGAGCGACCTGATTGGCGCACATGACACAGGAGACAGCCGTGACTACGCCTGAGACCACCAACACCGTCGGCACCGCCCGCGTGAAGCGCGGCATGGCCGAGATGCTCAAGGGCGGCGTGATCATGGACGTGGTCACCCCGGAGCAGGCCAAGATCGCCGAGGACGCCGGCGCGGTGGCCGTCATGGCGCTCGAGCGGGTTCCGGCCGACATCCGCGCCCAGGGCGGCGTCTCCCGGATGAGCGACCCGGACATGATCGACGGCATCATCTCCGCGGTGTCCATCCCCGTGATGGCCAAGGCCCGCATCGGCCACTTCGTGGAGGCGCAGATCCTGCAGAGCCTAGGCGTCGACTACATCGACGAGTCCGAGGTCCTCACCCCCGCCGACTACGCCAACCACATCGACAAGTGGAACTTCACCGTCCCCTTCGTCTGTGGCGCCACCAACCTGGGTGAGGCCCTGCGCCGCATCACCGAGGGCGCGGCCATGATCCGCTCCAAGGGCGAGGCCGGCACCGGTGACGTGTCCAACGCGACCACCCACATGCGCACCATCCGCGCCGAGATCCGCCGCCTGACCTCGCTGTCCGAGGACGAGCTGTTCGTGGCCGCCAAGGAACTGCAGGCGCCGTACGAGCTGGTCCGTGAGGTCGCCCAGACCGGCAAGCTGCCCGTCGTCATGTTCACCGCCGGTGGCATCGCCACCCCGGCCGACGCCGCGATGATGATGCAGCTCGGCGCCGAGGGTGTGTTCGTCGGCTCCGGCATCTTCAAGTCGGGCAACCCCGAACAGCGCGCCGCCGCCATCGTCAAGGCCACCACCTTCTACGACGACCCGGACGTGCTGGCCAAGGTCTCGCGTGGCCTGGGTGAGGCCATGGTCGGCATCAATGTCGAGGAGATCCCGCAGCCGCACCGCCTGGCCGAGCGCGGCTGGTGACCGGCTGCTAGCCTGCTGATCGGCGGTCGCCCCGAACTCTTCTCGGGGCGACCGTTTTTCGTTGCTGTGCGGCGGTCCCGGCGGCGGCACAACCCTGGGATTGCTCCCAGGTGGGCGTACCGTACAGTCGGTCTGTGACCGCGCTCGACTTCTTCTTGCTGGTCGTCGCGGGATTCTTCACCGGCCTGGTGGGGTTCGTCACCGGGATGGCCTCGATCGTCTCCTATCCGGCGCTGTTGGCTGTCGGGTTGCCGCCGGTCGCGGCCAATGTCACCAATACGGTCGCGATGGTGGCCGTCGGTGTCGGCGCCACCGCGAACTCGGGGCGCGAACTCACCGGGCGTGGCGCCACACTCGTGCGCTGGGCGGTGCTCTCGGCGATCGGTGGGCTGCTCGGCGCGCTCGCGCTGCTGGTCGCGCCCGCCGGTGCGTTCGAACTCGTCGTTCCGTTCCTGGTGGCCGCCGCCTCGATCGCGCTGGTGGTGCAGCCGTTGGTGCGCCGCCACGTGGGCGAACTGAACGCACCGTGGATCGTGCCGGCCGGCATTGTGCTCATCTCCGTCTACGGCGGGTACTTCGGCGCCGGGGCAGGCGTGATCTACCTGTCGATGATGCTGCTGTGCACCTCCGAATCCCTCTGGAGCGCATCGGTTCTCAAGAGTTTCCTGCTCGGCATCGCGAATCTGGTCGCCGCGGTCGGCTTCGCGGCGTTCGGTCCGGTGCACTGGTTGGCGGCGCTGGCGCTGGCGCTGGGCGCGCTGGCGGGCGGATGGTGTGGGCCGCCGGTGGTCAAGGTGATCCCGCCGAATCTGCTGCGGGTGGGTGTCGGTGTCGCGGGCCTCGGCCTGGCCGCCTACCTGGCTCGCTGACCCTGCCGGGTCCGATCGAGATGTGACCGGTACGTGTTCGCTCGCTGCGGGCCGCACTCGCCCGTACCGTGGAGACGGTGCACCACACGGATGTTGAAATCGCTATCCACGCAACAGAAGTCGCTTCGGAAGTAATCCGGTCCGCGTTTCACGGACCACTCACCCGGTACGAAAAAGTTGGCGATGATTTCGCCACCCAGGCCGATCTGGCCGCGGAGAAGGCCATCCTCGATGTGCTGGCCACGGCCTGTCCCGGCGACCGCTTCCTGGCCGAGGAATCGGGAGTGAGCGGGGCGGTGGGCAGCGACCGCACCTGGATGATCGATCCCCTCTGCGGCACCCGCAATTTCGCGGTAGGCACGCCGACCGTCGCGGTGAACGTGGCCCTGCGGACCGGTTCCACCGTCACCGCAGCCGCGGTCGGAGCTCCCTTCGCCGACGAGGTGTTCTGGACGGCCGGTCAGGGCGCCCACCTACGTGCCGACGGACACGATCAGCCGCTGCTACCCCAGTCCGAGAGCCGCCTCGTCGACGTCGATCTCGACCACCCCTTTCCCTGGTCGAGCCCCGCGAGCCTGTTCGACGCCCCCGGATTCGCCGGGGAATTCCATGCCCGCGTCCTGTCCACCTCACTGGCCCTGGCCTGGGTCGCGGCCGGGCGCCGCGCCGCCTACATCACCGGTGGAGATCTGCGCGACAGCGTCCATTTCGCCAGCGCCATCGCCGTCTGCCAGGCCGCGGGCTGCGTGGTCACCAACCTGGCCGGACAACCCCTGCACACCGAACCGCACGGCCTGATCGCCGCCGCCGACCCGGAAACCCACGGCCGCCTCGTCGCCGCGATCGCCGCCCTGCGCTGATCGGCGAGGCCGTGTGACGATGGGCGGGTGAGCACAGACGCCGACTTCCACGGCACCTTCGAAGTGCATCTGACCGTGCGCGCCGCCGACGCGGAAACCCTGTCGGCCGCCGAGGCTTTCGCGGTGCGCCGGGAGATGAAGTTCACCCACATCGTCCTCGCGCGCGGCCGTGTCGCCGATCAGCCGATGCTCACGCTGCGCCGGACCGGTGACCTCGCTCCGGTGGCCGAGGCGGCCGCGGCGGCGGCGCGGGAACTGGCGGCCGCCGGACTGCCGGTGATCCGGACGAAGATCGAGGTCCACCCGTGGGCGCGGGGAGTGCCGGTGACCGACAAGCAGGGCAGGGCCAGGGGGCCGCACCGGTACTTCGAGCACCACCTCAAACTGCTGCTGCCTCCGGATACCGCCGTGGCGGCGGTCGTGGCGGCCTGCGCCGGGTACAACGCGCATGTCTCGGCCAACGCCAGGCGGACCCGATCCGACGGCCGCGTCGAACGATTCGTGACGCAGCGGTGCCGCTCGGTCGGCAGGCACACCTCCGGCACCCTATTGCAGCTGCTGGAGTTGGCTCTGCGGGAGCATGGCTACGAGGTGCTGTCGCGGGAACACGAATACGTCGTCTACGACAGCGACGAATCGGTGGACGACGGCTGGCTGGACGGGGATCTGCCACCGGCGGAGCCGATCCCGTGGGAGCACTTCCGACTCGGACCGTGGCTGGGTGAGCAGCAGTGGGTACCCGGTCACGCGCCGCCTGCGGCGGCCGATGGATTCCCGGCGACGCTGGTTCCGGTGGTCGGCGAGGGAGTTCGGCAGCGGCCGGTCTTCGACCCCTCGGTGCAGGATCGGCAGTACGGGATGCGATTGAGCGAGCCGTATTTCGACGATCCGGCGGTCGCCGAGACCTGGCGCGCCGCGCGTCGCGCCGCGCTCGACCACGTGCTGGCCGCGGTCGCGGGCACCGCATGGGCGGAGCAGTTGATGGTGCGCGGCAGCGTGCTCCTGCGTGCCTGGTACGGCGCCGGCGCGCGGGAACCTGGCGACCTGGATTTCGTTGTGCTGACACCAGATTGGACGCTGGACGACCCGCGGACCACGACCATGCTCGACGACCTCGCCGCGGCGGCGCAGCAGACCTCGGCGCGGTCCGGCGGGATCGTCCGCATCGAGGCGGACGGGGCCGTCGCCGACGAGATCTGGACCTATGGCCGCGTACCCGGCCGCCGGCTCGTCCTGCCATGGCATACCACCGAGGCCGCGATCCCCGGCGGCACCGTGCAGCTGGACTTCGTATTCGGTGAAGTCCTGCCCGAGCCGCCGGTGCGCACCGAAGTGCCCCGAATCGGCACCGAGGGTCCCGGCGCGCTGCTGTACACGGCGAGCCCGCGACTGTCGCTGGCCTGGAAACTGCTGTGGCTGGCGAGTGACACCTACCCCGAGGGCAAAGACCTTTTCGACGCGGTGCTGCTGGCCGAACGCGCCGAACTGCCGTTCGAACTGTTCCGCGCCGTGATCGCGCCGTCCGCCCACGAACTCAGACCTGTCGTGGACTTCCTCGACGTGGCGCACTGGGCCGCGAAGGCCGACTGGACCGAATTCGCCAAAGATCATCCCGGGGTGGCCGACGATCACGACCGCTTTGTCTGGCGTCTGCTCACCGCGCTCACCCGAACCAGCAGAGACGATCTGGCCGCCGCCTACGATCGGTACGCCGCCGATTTCGCTCACTGGGCCGACCGCCTGCGCGTTGTGTACACCGACCGCGGGCTGACCGGTCTGGCCGCGGAGATGGACCGGCCTCCTCGGCCCACACTGTTTCGCCTGGTCGTGCTGCGTGAGGTCATCGGGCGCGATCGTTGCTCGCTCAGCGATGCCGCGGATCTGCTGGCGCAGTTGCCGATTCCCGAGGAATGCGAGCTGCCGACCCGCGTCGACCCGCACGTGATCGCCGTCGCATTGTCGGCCGCGCCCGCATGATCGACCCACGCCTCTCACAGACCACCGTTGCCCCGTTCTCAGAGTTTCCTCACCATCGCTGGGTAGCGTCCGGTGCCGTGGCATCGAGGCCTGCGTCGTGTGGCGCTGGTTCGTGCCGTCGCCCGGCAGGGCGAAGAGGACCCGACGTAAGGACGAGTGGATGAAGTTTGGTAGGACCGGACGTATCGCGATCGCGGGCCTGGCTGTGGTTGCGGCCCTTGGGCTGAGCGCGTGCAGCGACGACAAGGGTGACAAGCCCGCCGCGAAAACCACCACCAGCGCCAAGGTTTCGACCTCGGCCGCCGCGAACCTGCCCGCGGTGCCCACCGTCGAGGAGCTCAACGCGCAGCTCAACACCGCGCTCGACCCCTCGATCCCGAACGACCAGAAGCTCGACTTCGTGCAGGGTGGCGCTGCCGATCCCGAGCTTCCGAACCGCTTGGCGCAGGCAGCCAAGGACGCCAATGTGCAGGTGCAGGTCACCGAGGTGACCTCGTTCGGCGAGAGCGTCAACGCCAAGGCCAACTTCACGCTCAACGGTCAGACCAATGTCGTGGATGTGCCGTTCGTGGCCGAGGACGGCAAGTGGAAGGTCCAGAAGTCGTGGGCCTGCGGCATGCTGACCAACCTGGGTCAGCAGTCGGTCGCCTGCGCCTGATCTCGCAGCACAGGGCCCCGGCCGGAATCTGTTCCGGCCGGGGCCTTTCGCGTATCCGGGTGTGCGACAGCCGGTTACGTGCCGACCCGCAACGCGGCCCGGTCGGGATGGTCCCAGCGCAGCGTCCACGTGGCGGTCTCGGGATTGTCGGTGGCGTGATCGCGCAGGGCGGGCAGCGTCCAGTGCTGATCGGGTGGGGTGCGGCGCAGCGCCGCCTGCTCGCTCAGTTCCAGGCGCACGGTGAGGTCGACGTCGAGGCCGCGGCCCAGCAGCATCGGTCCGGCCAGGACGAGTACCAGGTCGGCCGGAGCCGTGCGGACCGCCGCCCGTGCCGATCGATCGCGGTCCTCGTCCCAGAGGGCGGGCAGCCAGCGGCCGGACGACCGCAGCGCGCCCAGGATCTCGCGGCGCACCGCGTCGTAGTCGAACCAGGCTGTGCGATAGGACCATTCGTCATCGCGTCCGTATTCCATCCGCAGTGACGCGGGCCGAACGAAGTCGTGCAGTGACACCACCGCCGCCGACCTGCCCCGCGCGGACAGCGTGTCGGCGATCCGCCGGGCCAGCTCGACCGGCGCCGCGGCATCGGCGCCGTCGACGGCGAGCACGCGCCGCCCTGGCAACTCGGCCAGGCGGTCGGCGACGATTCCGGCCATGGCGGCGGGGGAGGTGGGCGTGAACGACGGCACCGCACTATCACAGCAAATTCCGCGGCCCAGCGCCGAGCCGGACAGAACGGGCGGTCGGCGACGGGATAATCTCGAGCGCATGGCGACTATCGAAGAGGCGCTCGAGATCGAGCAGCTGGAACGGGACATCTTCCGTGGTGCGGCCACCGAATCCCAGCTGACGCGCACCTTCGGCGGTCAGGTCGCGGGCCGGGCGCTGGTCTCGGCGGTGCGGACCGTCGACCACTCGTTCCAGGTGCACTCGCTGCACGGCTACTTCCTGCGGCCGGGCAACCCCGAGGAACCCACGGTCTACCTGGTGGAGCGCATTCGTGACGGCCGGTCCTTCTGCACCCGCCGGGTTACCGGCGTGCAGGACGGGCAGGCGATCTTCATGATGTCGGCGTCGTTCCACCGCGGCGACGAAGGGCCGGAGCATCAGGACGTGATGCCCGAGGTCGAAGGGCCGGACCTGCTGCCCGATGCCAGCGTCACCATGAGTCCCGAGCGGCTGTGGGCGATGCGGGAGTGGGAGCACTGGGACATCCGCACGGTCCCGTCGGACCAGGTCGCCCAGCGCGAGGGCTACGTCTCCCAGCAGCAGGTGTGGTTCCGGTACCGCCACAAGCTGCCCGACGACCCGCTGTTCCACGTCTGCACCCTCGCCTACATGAGCGATATGACGCTGCTCGGCTCGTCGAAGGTGGCCCACCCCGGCGAACCGACCCAGGACGCCTCGCTCGATCACGCCATGTGGTTCCTGCGCCCGTTCCGCGCCGACGAATGGCTGCTCTACGACCAGTCCTCGCCCTCGGCCGGTTTCGGCCGCGCGCTCACCGGCGGCAAGATCTGGGATCGCGAGGGCAATCTGGTCGCCGCGGTCGTCCAGGAGGGCCTGATCCGGACGCCGCGCCACAAATAGCGGTGCGACGGGTCCGCCGACGGTCGCGTCGCTGTCCTCGAGCAGGACCAGGCGCACCTCGGGAATGCCCGATCCTGGTGCAGGCGTTGCGGATGCGCTCCATCCCGACCATCTGCGCGGTGTTGCCGGCCAGCACCGCCAGGAAGTCACCGGCAGGGTCATGCCGAGGCCGAGACCACCCGCGGTGGCGGCACCAGCACGATCGCCTCGGGGCCGTGGGAGACCGATGCCATCGCGTCCAGGGACAGACCGGCCAGCCCGGTCGAGACGATGAGCCCGCGGCGGTGCGGGACGATCGGCGCAGGTCCGGGGCTCCTGCGCGGCAGAAGCGCAATCGCCCTTGTGGGTGCCGACCTGTCCGGCGCGAATGCACCCGGTGTCGACGCAACCTTGACGGTGACCGTGAGCGGGCGCACACCGGCGCGGCTCGTAAGCTCAGCGCCTGTGAACGCATCCTCCGCTGCCGCCCGGCCGACCATCGGCGTCCTCGCGCTCCAGGGAGACGTGCGCGAACATGTTGCCGCGCTGGAACACTGTGGCGCCGACGCGGTGCTGGTGCGCCGGGAATCCGAACTGGCCGCCGTCGAGGGACTGGTGCTGCCCGGTGGTGAGTCGACCGCCATCTCCAAGCTGCTGGTGGCCTTCGAGCTGCTCGAACCGCTGCGCGCGCGATTGCGCGACGGGATGCCCGCCTTCGGCTCCTGCGCGGGCATGATCCTGCTGGCCTCGGAGGTGCTCGACACCAGGGCCGACGCCCAGCATCTGTCCGGCATCGATATGACGGTGCGCCGCAACGCCTTCGGCCGCCAGGTCGACTCCTTCGAGACCGATCTCGACTTCACCGGCCTCGACACACCGGTGCGGGCCGTGTTCATCCGCGCGCCGTGGGTCGAGCGGGTCGGTGACGGCGTCGAGGTGCTGGCGCGGGTGCCGCACGGTCCGGCGCAGGGCCGCATCGTCGCCGCGCGGCAGGGCAATGTCGTGGCGACCTCGTTCCATCCCGAGGTCACGGGCGATCTGCGAGTGCACGAACTGTTCGTGGACCTGGTGCGCAAGGCTCGGTGAACGCCCGCGTCCACGGTCGTGCGCGGTCCGAGTAGGCTGGATCGAGCTTGTCCGCCCGGGCAGACGCGCAACCGACCTGAAGGAAGTAGGGCATGAGCGGCCACTCCAAATGGGCCACCACCAAGCACAAGAAGGCGGGAATCGACGCCAAGCGCGGCAAACTCTTCGCCAAGCTGATCAAGAACATCGAGGTGGCGGCCCGCACTGGTGGTAGTGACCCTGCGGGCAATCCGACGCTGTACGACGCCATCCAGAAGGCGAAGAAGTCGTCGGTCCCCAACGACAACATCGAGCGCGCCCGCAAGCGCGGCGGCGGCGAGGAAGCCGGCGGCGCCGACTGGCAGACGATCATGTACGAGGGCTACGGCCCCAACGGTGTCGCCGTGCTGATCGAGTGCCTCACCGACAACCGCAACCGCGCCGCGGGCGAGGTCCGCGTGGCGATGACCCGCAACGGCGGCAACATGGCCGACCCGGGTTCGGTGTCGTACCTGTTCGGCCGCAAGGGCGTGGTGACCCTCGACAAGAACGGCCTGTCCGAGGACGACATCCTCGAGCACGTTCTCGACGCGGGCGCCGAAGAGGTCAACGACCTGGGTGAGTCCTTCGAGATCATCAGCGAGCCCGGCGATCTGATCGCCGTGCGCAGCGCACTGCAGGCCGCGGGCATCGACTACGACTCCGCCGAGTCCGGCTTCCAGGCGTCGGTGTCGGTCGCGGTCGACGCCGAGGGTGCCCGCAAGGTGCTCAAGCTGGTCGACGCGCTCGAGGACAGCGACGACGTGCAGAACGTCTACACCAACGTCGACATCTCCGACGAGGTCGCCGCCGAGCTCGACGACGAGTAGATCAGGCAGTACCGCGCAACCGCCCCGGCCGTGACATCGGCTGGGGCGGTTCGTGTTTCGGCTAGGACACGCGCTGCTGGTAGTAGCCGGCCATGGCCGGGTAGTAGTCGGCGAAGTCCGGTCGCTCGGTGTGTGTGCAGGCGGCGACGAACATGTCCGCGTAGTACTCCCAGCCCGGACCGATCTGCGGGATCTCGGCCAGCTGGTACTCCGAGGTGAGGTGGTGGACCAGACGCACCTCGGTGGCCGCCCCGGTGTCGAGCAGCGTCACCTCCAGCTGCCACACCCCGATCTGGTCGGTCGAGGATAGGGCGAGATGGATCGGCGGCGTGCAGTCGTCGATGTTCATCCCGGTCCACGGCTCGCCCTCCTCGAACCGCATCTGCACGCTGATGGTGTTGCCGGTGCCCGCGTCGCCCTCCCAGGTGCCGTACCAGGCCACGGTCAGGTGCGGATCGGTCAACCGTGCCCAGACCTCCTCGATCGGCAGACCCAAGGAGCGGGTGATCACCAGATCCCGGCCGTCGGATGTCGGCAGGACCTCGCCGGTGGGTGTGGGCATGCGCGGTTCTCCTCGGCTCGGGTGGAGCGACGATCGGCGACGGTGTCGACGGTACGCCGCGATATCCGGTGGTGTCGTGCACGACCCGGCCAGCACAATGGGCCGATGACACGAATCGAGGCGGTACGCGGGGACATCACCGAACAGCAGGTGGACGCGGTGGTCAACGCCGCCAACTCCTCGCTGCTCGGCGGTGGCGGCGTCGACGGCGCGATCCACCGCAAGGGTGGGCCCGAGATCCTGTCCGCGTGCCGTGACCTGCGCGCCTCGCACTACGGGAAGGGCCTGGCGACCGGTCGGGCGGTGGCGACGACCGCGGGACGGCTGCCCGCGCGCTGGGTGATCCACACCGTCGGACCGGTGTGGTCTGCCACCGAAGACCGCTCGGACCTGCTCGCCTCGTGCTATCGCGAATCCCTGCGCGTGGCAGACGAACTGGGCGCCCGGACGGTGGCCTTTCCCGCGATCTCCACCGGCATCTTCGGCTGGCCGATGGACGACGGCGCCCGCATCGCCGTCGAGACCGTCCGATCCGCCGGCACCGCGGTCGAGCACGTGCGATTCGTCCTGTTCGACGACCGGGCACTCACGGTCTTCCTCGCGGCACTGACCTAGCCGGAGCTGCCGGATCCTGCGTGACGGAAAGGTTCTCGACGCCGAACGACCGCTGGAGCCGGATCGGGTCCAGGCTCGGCGGTCGCGCCGGGGCGTTCGTGTCGCTGGGCGGTGGCCGCGGCGGCATGCTCTAGACTTTCGAACAATTGTTCGTGTCTTCGAAGGGGCTGCCGGTGCGGGTGATGGGCGTCGATCCCGGGCTCACCCGGTGCGGGCTCAGCATGGTGGACAGTGGGCCGGGGCGTAAGGTCGTCGCGCTCGATGTCGGGGTGGTGCGAACACCGCCGGAGGCGGAGCTGGCGCTGCGGCTGATGGCGGTCGCCGATGCCGCCGAGGAGTGGATGGATACGCACCGTCCCGAGGCCGTCGCCATCGAACGAGTCTTCGCCCAGCACAACGTGCGAACCGCGATGGGGACGGCGCAGGCGGGTGGCGTGATCGCGCTGGCCGCGGCACGGCGCGGGATCAAGGTCGCCTTCCACACACCCAGTGAGGTGAAGGCCGCGGTCACCGGCAACGGCACCGCCGACAAGGCACAGGTCACCGCCATGGTGACCCGGATTCTCGGGTTGCAGGTCGCCCCGAAACCGGCCGACGCCGCCGACGCGCTCGCCCTGGCGATCTGTCATTGTTGGCGGGCGCCGCTGATGGACCGGATGGCGGCCGCGCAAGCGCAGGCGGACGAGGTCCGCCGCCGCTACGAACAACGGCTGGCCGAACAACGGAAGGTGGTGCGCGGGTGATCGCGTCGGTACGCGGCGAGGTACTCGAGATCGCGCTCGACCATGTGGTGATCGAAGCCGCGGGGGTCGGGTACCGGCTCAATGTCACGCCGGCGACGCTGGCCGGGCTCAGTCGCGGGGAGGAAGCCCGGCTGTACACGGCGATGATCGTGCGCGAGGACTCGATGACGCTGTTCGGCTTCGCCGACACCGAGGCCCGCGACCTGTTCGGCCTGCTGCAGACCGTCTCCGGCGTCGGCCCGCGGCTGGCGATGGCCGTGCTGGCCGTGCTCGAGCCCGAGGCGCTGCGGAAAGCGCTGGCCGAGAGCAATGTCGCCGCGCTGACCAGGGTCCCCGGCATCGGCAAGCGCGGTGCCGAACGCATGGTCGTCGAACTGCGCGACAAGGTGAACCTGGTGCCGGTGCCAGCGGGCCCGCCCGGTGCGCAGGTCCCGGTCACGCCGGTGCGCGAGCAGGTCGCCGAGGCGCTCATCGGCCTCGGTTTCCCCGCGAAACAGGCCGAACAGGCCGTCGACACCGTGCTGGCCGACCAGCCCGCCGCCACCACCTCCGTTGCCCTGCGCGCAGCCCTCGGCCTGCTCGGTAAGAACAGGTAGGTCATGGACGACTTCGGCACCGACGACTTCGAGACCGACGAATCCGCGCTCACCGCACGGTATCTGCACTCCGACGGCGAAGCCGAGACCGGCCTGCGCCCCACCTCGCTCGACGACTTCATCGGCCAGCCCCGGGTCCGCGAACAGCTCGCCCTGGTGCTGCGCGGCGCTCAACAGCGCGGCGCCACTCCCGACCATGTCCTGCTGTCGGGCCCGCCCGGCCTCGGCAAGACCAGCATGGCGATGATCATCGCCGCCGAGCTCGGCACCGCCCTGCGCATCACCTCAGGACCCGCCCTGGAACGCGCGGGCGATCTCGCCGCCATGCTGTCGAACCTGGTCGAAGGCGATGTGCTGTTCATCGACGAGATCCACCGGATGGCCCGCCCCGCCGAGGAGATGCTGTACCTGGCGATGGAGGACTTCCGCGTCGACGTGGTGGTCGGCAAGGGTCCGGGCGCCACCTCGATCCCGCTCGACATCGCTCCCTTCACCCTGGTCGGCGCGACCACCAGGTCGGGCGCGCTCACCGGCCCGCTGCGCGACCGCTTCGGCTTCACCGGTCACATGGATTTCTACGAACCCGGCGAACTGCTGCGGATCCTGCAGCGCTCGGCCCGCATCCTCGGCGTGCGGATCGACCACGACGCCGCCGCCGAGGTGGCCGGACGCTCGCGCGGCACGCCACGCATCGCCAACCGCCTGCTGCGCCGCGTGCGCGACTTCGCCGAGGTCAGGGCAGACGGCGTGATCACCCATCCGATCGCGATGGCGGCGCTCGAGGTCTACGACGTCGACGCGCTCGGCCTCGACCGGCTCGACCGTGCCGTCCTCGGCGCGCTGGTGCGCGGTTTCGGCGGGGGACCGGTGGGTGTGTCCACGCTCGCGGTCGCCGTCGGCGAGGAAGCGGCCACCGTGGAAGAGGTGTGCGAACCGTTCCTGGTGCGCGCCGGACTGGTCGCCCGCACACCGCGCGGCCGGGTCGCCACCGCCGCCGCGTGGGAGCACCTCGGGCTGGTGCCGCCGCCGGATCTGGTCATCGGCGCCATCGAAGTGCGTGGCCGCGAACCACACCCGAGCATGGATCTGCTCGACTGAGCCGGGCGACACCGGGCGGGCACGGTGCCGGATCGTCGTCTACTGTCGGCCCTGTGGCAGTCCATGCGGTGGTGCAGCGCCTTCCCGAGCCGTTGCGTTCCCTGCTCCTGAAGCATCGGGAGCTCCTGAAGTTCGCGGTGGTCGGCGGGATCACCTGGTTCATCGACACCGGCGTCGTGTACGCGGTGAAGCTGACCGTGCTCGGCGACAAGCCGCTGACCGCGCGGTTGCTCGGCGCGCTGATCGCGACGATCGCCTCCTACATCCTCAACCGCGAATGGTCCTTCCGCACCCGCGGCGGCAGGCAGCGCAGTCACGAGGCCGCGCTGTTCTTCACGATCAGCGCCCTCGGCATCGGCGTCACCATGATTCCGCAGGCGATCTCGCTGTACGTGCTGAATCTGCGTGTGCCGCACGTGGATCCGGTGGTGCAGGCGGTCGCCAACTTCGTGTCCGGGCAGATTCTCGGCGTGCTGCTGGCGATGGCGTTCCGCTTCTGGGCGTTCCGGCGCTACGTCTTCCCCGACGACCTGCGCGAAGCCGAACTGCACAGCATCCAGGGCTGAGCAGTATCGTCGGCGGCTGGTGCCGCGGGTTCTCGGCCTGTTCCCTCGATCTTCCCTCCCGCCGGGCACTCCTTCGTCGCACCCTCTGGTCAGTCCAGATCGAGGCGGCCGAGAACCGCTCAGTGCCTGTGCTCGGCGTGCTCGAGCGCGGTGATCACCAGATCGATGAACGCGTCCACTTCCTCGCGGGAGTACCCGCGGGTGCCCAGCCGGGTGTCGGTGAACCGGACGCCGCGCACGTCTTCCGAGGTCAGGCTGCCCGGACCGTTGTGGGCCAGCGTCGCGGCGACCAGATCGAGGAACGCGTCGACCTCTTCCTCGTGGTATCCGCGCCTGCCTACCGCCGACTGGCTGAACCGCATGCGGTGCACGTCGTCGGGGGTGAGCATCTCGGCGACATCGTCGCCGAGCCGGGCCGCCGGCACCGGGGCGCCGCCCTTCTGGCGGTATTCGAGTTCGGTCCTGACCCGGTCGAGGAAGTCGTCGACCTGATCGGCCTGATAGCCGCGGCCGCCGAAACGCGGTGCGCCGAAATGCACGTGACGGATGTCGTCGGCGGTGAGGACGCCCTGTCCGTCGAGGGTGGCCGAGACCAGTTCCAGGAACGCGTCGACTTCCTCCGCGTGGTAGCCGCGATGTCCCAGGGTCGGCATGGCGAAGTGGGTGCGGCTCACGTCGTCGGGCGTCACAGCCGTCATTGTGTCAGGATTGCCCTTCTATCCCACGGGTTTTCGTCATCGCGCGGCAACTCGGACGCCGTCGATGAACAGCCGCCGTATCGCGTGACTGTACACCGTCATCAGCGCTGGATCCGGGGGTTCGCATGCCGTGCGCGATGCCCGCCACCACCACCCCCATCGCCACCGACGGAATGATGTGTCATTCTGTAACAGACACCTGATGTATGTGGAGGTTCGGCGTGGCACCTCAGTTGGACGCGGTCGTGGTCGGGGCAGGATTCGGCGGCATGGGCGCCGGTATCGAGCTCGACCGGCTCGGACTGCGTGACTTCGTGATTCTGGAGCGCGAGGACGACCTCGGCGGTACCTGGCATGTGAATCGGTATCCCGGCCTCGCGGTCGACATCGCCTCGGTCACCTACTCCTACTCCTTCGAGCCGAATCCGCACTGGACCCGGCTGTTCGCCCCCGGCGCCGAGCTCAAGAAGTACGCCGAGCACGTCGCCGACAAGTACGACCTGCGCAGGCGGATGCGGTTCGGCACCACCGTCGACGGTGCTCGCTGGGACGAGGACAACCAGCAGTGGGTGGTCTCGATCGCCGGCGGGCAGACCCTCACGGCGCGCTACCTGCTCGCGGCGACGGGTTTCCTGTCCCAGCCCTACACCCCGCCGTTCCCCGGCATCGAGTCCTTCGCGGGCAAGATCATCCACACCACCGACTGGGACGCCGGCTACGACCTGACCGGTCGCAAGGCCGCCATCATCGGCACCGGCGCCACCGCGGTCCAGCTCGTGCCCGAGGTGGCCAAGAAGGTCGACGCGCTGACCGTCTTCCAGCGCACGCCCATCTGGGTGGTGCCCAAGGTCGACGCCCCGATCCCCGGCGTCGTCCAGGAGATGTTCGCCAAGCTGCCGCTCACCCAGAAGGCGGCCCGGCTGGTCAACACGGGCATGCTCGAGGCGCTGATGGTCGTCGGCGTGCTGCACTACGCGCAGGCCAAACCGCTGAACAAGGCGGCCGCCGCGCTGGCCAAGGCGCACCTGTTCGCGCAGGTCCGCGACAAGGACACCAGGGCCAAGCTCACCCCGCACTACGACTTCGGCTGTAAGCGCCCGACCTTCTCCAACCAGTACTTCAAGACGTTCAACGCACCGCACGTGCGGCTGGAGACGAACTCGATCGACCATGTCGAACCCGACGGCATCGTCACCGCCGACGGGCACAAGACCGAGATCGACACCCTGCTGCTGGCCACCGGCTTCAACCTGTGGGACGTGAACTTCCCGGCCATCGAGATCGTCGGCCGCGACGGGGTGAATCTCGGAAAGTTCTGGCGCGACAACCGTTTCCAGGCCTACGAGGGCATCACCGTGCCCAAGTTCCCCAACTTCCTCAGCCTCAACAGCCCCTATTCCTACAGCGGGCTGTCCTACTTCACCACCATCGAGGCCCAGATGAAGCACATGGGCAGGTTGTTCACCGAGCTGTTCCGGCGCGGGGAGCGGACCTTCGAGGTCACCGAGCGGGCCAACGCCGAGTTCCTCGACCGGGTCACCGGCAAGCTGGGCAGTTCGGTCTTCTACGGCGGCGACTGTGCCACCGCGCGCAGCTACTACTTCAACCAGCACGGTGAAGCGGCGCTGCTGCGCCCGACCAGCACCGCCAACGCGCACCGCGAGGCGGTCACCTTCCCCCTCGACGACTACACCTACGGCCGCGCCTGAGCGGCCGCGGCGCACCACCCGGCCCCGGTTCGCGTCATCGCGGACCGGGGCCGTTTTCCCTCGCGCGTCGGTGTCCGGTGTGTCGCCGCGGCGGGGAACTGGCAGACTGTCAGGCGTACTTGCACGTCCACCACTGACTAGGGACTGACTTCGACGATGGACTTCCTGTTTCCGCTGCTGATCCTCGCCCTGCTCGTGCCGATGTTCTTCGGTATCCGCAAACAGAAGCGGGAGGCCGAGAAGGTCTCGAGCATGCAGGAGGGTCTGAAGGTCGGTGACCAGGTCATCACCACGTCGGGCCTGTACGGCACCGTCGTAGACCTCGACGACACCACCGTCGACCTGGAGATCGCCGAGGAGGTCGTGACCACCTGGCTGCGCCAGGCGATCCGTGAGGTGCGTGCCGAGGAGCAGGCGGCCGAGGAAGCCACCGCCGCGACCGACGCCCCCGTCGAGGAGTCCGCGGATCAGACCGAGACCCGGCTGACCAAGGACTGATCACTCCCGTCATCGCCGGTGCGCGCGCTCCGCGTCGCGCACCCGGCGCGGGCACCGCCGTGCCCACCGTTCCGACCTCGACTTCCGCCTAGGAGATGACCTGCTGTGCCACCTTCCCAGGGATCGGCGCATCCGTTCCGGCTGCTCGGCGTCTACGCCGCGCTGCTGGCCGTGATCTACGCGCTGGTGTTCTTCACCGGTGATCATTCCCCCACGCCCAAGCTCGGTATCGACCTGCAGGGCGGCACCCGCGTCACCTTGACCGCGCGCACCCCCGACGGCAGCAGGCCGAGCCAGGACAGCCTGAAGAAGGCCCAGGAGATCATCGAGAACCGGGTCAACGGTCTCGGCGTCTCCGGCTCCGAAGTGGTCATCGACGGCGACAACATCGTCATCACGGTGCCCGGCGAGGAAAGCCAGCAGGCCCGCGCGCTGGCCACCACCGCCAAGCTCTACATCCGTCCGGTGCTGGCGGCCACCCAGCCGCAGGCCGGTGGCGCCCAGGTGCCCCCGACCCAGCCCGGCGCCCCGCAGACCCCGGCGACCGACAGTCCGGCGCCCGCCGAGACCACCGCCCCCGCGGCGGGCGAGCCGACCACCCCGGCCCCGCAGTCGCGGGTGTTCCCGGCGCAGGCGCCGCCGACGCCGACCCCCACCCCCGGTGGCGGCAGCATCCAGCAGCAGCAGGCCAAGGAGATCGCCGACGCCAAGGCGCTGCGGCAGAGCACCGATCAGGCCGTGCAGCAGGTCGCCCTGGCGAGCATGGACTGCACCAAGCCCGACCCGCTGGCGGGCAACGACGACCCGGCGCTGCCGCTGGTCACCTGCTCGCAGGACGGCACCGAGGTGTTCCTGCTCGGCCCGAGCCGTATCGACGGCCAGGAGATCGCCGACGCGACCTCCGGCCTGAACGCCCAGCAGGCCCGGCACGAGGTGAACCTGCAGTTCAAGTCCGCCGGCGAGGATGCCTGGGCCGACCTGACCAAGGAATACGTCTACAAGCGGGTCGCCTTCGTGCTCGACTCGAAGGTGGTCAGTGCCCCGCAGGTGCAGCAGGGTCCCCAGCTGGGCGGGCGCACCTCGATCTCGGGCAGCTTCACCGCCGACAGCGCGGCCGAGCTGGCCAACACGCTGAAGTACGGTTCGCTGCCGCTGTCGTTCCAGACCTCGGAAGCCGAGACGGTCTCGGCCACGCTCGGGCTGTCCTCGCTGAAGGCGGGTCTGCTGGCAGGCGCGGTCGGCCTGATCGCGGTGCTGCTGTACTGCCTGCTGGTGTACCGCATGCTCGGCCTGCTGGCCGGGTTCTCGCTGCTCGCCGCCGGTGCCGCCGTCTACGGCATCATCGTGCTGCTCGGGCGCTGGATCGGCTTCACCCTCGATCTGGCCGGTATCGCCGGTCTGATCATCGGTATCGGCCTCACCGCCGACTCGTTCGTCGTGTTCTTCGAACGCATCAAGGACGAGATGCGCGAGGGCCGCAGCTTCCGCTCCGCGGTGCCGCGTGGCTGGGCCAGGGCGCAGCGCACCAACCTGTCCGGTAAGACCGTCAGCCTGATCGCCTCGGTCGTGCTGTACCTGCTCGCCGCCGGTCAGGTGAAGGGCTTCGCCTTCACCCTCGGTATCACCACCGTCCTCGACGTGATCGTGCTCTACCTGGTCACCGCACCGCTGATGATGCTCGCCGCGCGCTCGCCGTTCTGGGCGAAACCGTCGGTGAACGGTCTCGGCTCGGTGCAGCAGATCGCCAGGGAACGCGGTGCGGGCCAGGCTCGGCCGAAGGAGATGTCACGATGAGCAACACCCATCCCACCGAGGACACGGTGTACCTGGACAAGGCCGAGCCGTCGCAGGGCCCGAAGCACGGGTTCTTCGAACGCCTCTACACCGGCACCGGCGGATTCCGGATCGTCAACCGGCGCAAGTTCTTCTACGCGCTGTCCGCGGCGCTGCTGCTGATCTCGCTGCTCAGCATCGCGGTGCGCGGCTTCACCCTCGGCATCGACTTCGAGGGCGGCTCGCGCATCCAGATCCCCGCGGCCGACAACGTCAGCACGCAGCAGGTGGAAGACGTCTACTCCCAGACGCTCGGCCACGGACCGGTGACGGTGCAGAAGGTCGGCTCCGGCGAGGCCGCCACCATCCAGGTGCGCTCGGAAACCCTCGACGCGACCCAGACCGAGCAGATCCAGACCGCGCTGTTCGAGGCGTTCCAGCCGAAGGACTCCAACGGTCAGGTCAGCCGCAACGCCATCAGCATCGCCGAGATCAGCGAGACCTGGGGCGGGCAGATCACCCAGAAGGCCCTGATCGCGCTGGCGGTGTTCGTCGCGCTCACGATGATCTACATCGCGATCCGCTTCGAGCGGGACATGTCGATCGCGGCGATCGTGTCGCTGTTCTTCAACCTCATCGTCACGGCGGGCATCTATTCGCTGGTCGGGTTCGAGGTGACCCCGGCCGCGGTGATCGGTCTGCTCACGATTCTGGGTTACGTGCTCTACGACAACGTGGTCGTCTTCGACAAGGTCGAGGAGAACACCCGTGGCGTGCTGCACCTGAACAAGCGCACCTATGCCGAACAGGCCAACCTCGCCGCCAACCAGACCCTGATGCGCTCGATCAGCACCACCGTCATCGGCATCCTGCCGATCATCGGCATGCTGGTGATCGCGGTGTGGCTGCTCGGCGTCGGCACGCTGAAGGACCTCGCGCTGGTGCAGCTGGTCGGCATGATCGTCGGTGCCTACTCCTCGATCTTCCTCGCCGTCCCGGTGCTGGTGTCGATCAAGGAACGCTGGGGTCCGGTGGCCGCGCACACCAAGAAGGTGCTCGCCAAGCGGGCCGGTGGCGGCGTGAGCCCCCGGGTGCCGGTGGCCGCGGGCGCCACCCGTGGCCCGCGACCGGCCGACGCGTCGGCGCCGCGGCCCGGTGCGCGACCCAGCGGGAAGCGGCACAAGCGAAGGAACTGACGGCGACAGCAGGGGGTCTCATCATGCGACGCGGCACGATTCGGCTGATCACCGTGCTGGCCACGGCGGCCGTCACCACCGGCCTGGTGGCCGGATGCTCGAGCAAGAACCAGGTGCCCTCCATCGGGTACGCCGTCGACGCGGCGGTCGCCAGCTACAACGGCGGCAGCACGCTCGGGGCGAGCAGCGGCGCCGCCGCGGTGTTCGGGCGGGTGCTGACCGGGTTCTTCTACACCGGACCCGACGGCCAGCAGGTCGCCGACACCGACGCGGGCACCGCGAAGGAGGTGCCGGGCGAGACGCAGACCGTGCAGTACCGGCTCAACCCGGACGGGGTGTACTCCGACGGGGTGCACACCTCCTGCGACGATCTGGTGCTGGCCTGGTCGGCGCGCTCGGGCCGGTTCACCCGCCCTGGCGACCGCGGCCCGGTCCCGCTGTTCGACGCGGCGAGCACCGTGGGCTACGCCGACATCGAACGGGTCGACTGCCAGCCGGGCTCCAAGGACGCCACCGTGGTGTTCCGTCCCGGCAGGCACTACCTGCCCTGGCGGACCCTGTTCACCGCGGCCGAGCTCATGCCGGCGCACGTGGTGGCGCAGGCGGTCGGTGTGCCGAACGTGGTGAACGCGCTGCAGACCGGCGACGGCGCCGTGCTCGGCCGGATCGCCGACTTCTGGAACTCCGGCTGGGCGATGAAGCCGGGTGGGCTCGACCTCACCAAGTTCCCGTCCTCGGGGCCGTACCGGATCGAATCCTTCAGCGTGAAGGACGGTTTGGTACTCGTCGCCAACGAGAAGTGGTGGGGGAGCGCGCCCGCGACCAGCCGGATCGTGGTGTGGCCCAAGGGCACCGACTACGCCGCCAAGGCGAAGGAGAACGCGCTCGGCGTCGTCGACCTGGGCGCCGGGTCGGTGTCGGACCTGAAGCTCGACGGTTTCGCGGAGCGGACGGTCGCGAGCCGCGGCGCCGAACAGCTCGTGCTCGCCACCGACGGCGTCTTCGGTGCGCCGGAGGTACGCCGCGCGTTCGCTCAGTGTGTGCCACGGCAGGCGCTGTTCGACACGCTCGGCAAGGCGGGGGAGGTACCGCCGAGCGGGCTCGGTGCCGGGCCGTTGAACGCCCATGTGGTGCAGCAGGATTCGCTGTACTACCCGGCGGTGATCGGTGCCGCCGACCGCTACAAGGGCGCCGACATCCCGGCGGCCACCGCGACCCTGGCCTCGGCGCGCGCCGCGCAGCCGACCGTCCGGATCGGTTACCTGGCGCCGGACGCGCGCCGAGCCAAGACGGTGGCGATGATTGCCGATTCCTGCCGTGGTGCCGGCATCAGCGTGGTCGACGCGGGCGCACCGGATTTCACCCCTGTCCGGCTGTCCGAGGGTGCGGTCGACGCGGTGCTCGGCGGCACCGCCGCAGTTCCCGGCCCTGCCGGATCGACCACCGGCGTCGCGGCGTTCGCGGCGTTGCGGACCGGTAGCGGCCTCAATGTCGGTGGCTTTGCTAACGGTCGCTACGATGCGATCACCGATCAGCTTGCGGGAGAGGCCAACTCGACCTTCACGCTGAACCTGCTGACCGAGGCCGAGAACCTGCTGTGGGCGCAGCTGCCGAGCATTCCGTTGTTCGCGACGCCGCGCACCATCGCCTTCGGCACCGGCATGCAGAACGGGATCGCCGGGCCGACGCAAGCCGGTACCGGCTGGAACATGGATCGCTGGGTGTTGCAGCGATGAGTAGTGGTGGCAGTCACGCGGGACGTGACCGTGACGGAGAGGTGTCGATGAGCAAGCACGCGGTGGTCGAATCCGACGACCAGGTCAGTGAGCGGACCAGCAGGGCCGCCGACGCGGTGTCGCGGCTGACCCGCTGGCACGACGACTTCCCCACGCCGGGAGTGCGTTTCGCCGATCTGACCCCGGTGTTCGCCGACGCCGAGGGCTTCCGGGCGGTCATCGACTGCTTCGCCGCCGTGGCCCCCGACGCCGATCTCGTCGCGGGTGTCGACGCGCGTGGCTTCCTGCTCGGTGCCGGCGTCGCCGCGACGCTTGGCACCGGCGTGCTGGCCATCCGCAAGGGCGGCAAGCTGCCGCCGCCGGTGGTGTCGCGCGAGTACCAGCTCGAATACGGTTCCGCCGCACTGGAGATCCCGGCCGACGGGGTCGAACTGGAGGGCAAGCGCATCCTGCTGCTCGACGACGTGCTCGCCACCGGCGGCACCCTCGCCGCCGCGGCCGCGCTGTTCAAGGAGGTCGGCGCCGAGGTTGTCGCGGCCGCTGTCGTGCTGGAACTGGAGTTCCTGAAGGGCCGCGAGCACCAGGGCGATTACCCGCTGACGTCGATCGTCAAGCTGTAGGCCGTCAGCGGGGTGCGCGCCACATCGGCCACAGTGGCGGCCCGTCGGGAATGCGGAGCTCGCCGGTGACGGTGAAGCCGAAGCGTTCGTAGAGCGGGACGTTGTCGGGGTTGCTGGATTCGAGGTAGGCGGCGGCGCCCTCGGCGTCGATGCGGGCGAGCCGCGAGCGCAGCAGGGCGCTGCCGAACCCGGTGCCGCGGGCGTCGGGCGTGGTGCCGACCATCGCCAGGTACCAGTGCGGTTCCTTCGGATGGTGGTGCTTGATCAGGTCACCGAGGGATTTGGCCGCCTGGGTGCGCCGTCCGAACGCACGGACCACGCCGGGCATGGCACGCAGGTCCGCGGCGATGCTGCTCTGCCAGCGGTTCGGCGGGGTCCACATCGCCACTCCGGCGACGGTCCCGTCCGCGCGCACCGCCAGGTCGGACGCGCCGGCCGGGAAGAAGACGTGCCGCGCCATCGCGGCGAAGAACCGGGGGAGTCCGGTGGCTCGCCTGCCCTCGTCCGGCAGGACCCAGCTCATCACCGGGTCGTGCCGGAAGGCCGCGCCGAGCGCGTCTGCGGCTGCCCGCACGTCACCCCGCTCGGCGGCGCGTACTCGCTTCGGCTCCGACATCACAGTCCTCCGGTTTCACTGGTGCAGCCTTCGATGGCGGGAATCGCCCGGAGCCCACGTTAGCCTTCCACTCCGACAGGACCGGTCCTCACGACCATCGGTAGCGAACCGGTCCGAGCTGCCCGCCGCGCACGGTCGCCCGGCAGATCTGTTCCTTCAGCAGGGCGGCGCCGCCGTGGGTGAGGACCAGCTGGGGGAGTGGGCGGTCGGTGAAGTCGGTGAACTGGACGAGTGCGTTCTTCCGTCCCAGGCTCACCGCCTGACCGATGTACTTGCGGCGCAACGGTTTCGGTGCCAGCCCGGCGCGTAGCCGCAGGACCGTCTCGGCGGCGTGGATGCCGGACGGGATGGCGGCCTGGCAGCTCATGCGCAGCGGGTGGGTCCCGAGGGCGACACCGTCGCCCGCGCCGACGACCGCCGGAGACGTTGTGCTGACCAGGTTTTCGTCGACGAGCAGCGCGCCGGAACCGTCGACCTCCATGCCGCTGCCGCGCGCCAGATCCGACGGGGCGAAGGCGGTGGTGGTGACGGCGAGATCGGTGGCGAGCACCGTGCCGTCGGTCAGGGCGATCTTGCGGTCACCGATCTCGGCGACCGCGACCTGTTCGACGACGGTGACGCCCAGTTCCGCCAGTGCGATGCGCAGCAGTGCCCGCGCCGCGGCGGGCAGGCTGTGGCCCAGCTCGCCGGTCACCAGATGGACACGCGCCGAACCACTTTCGGCCAGCTCGGCGGCGGCTTCGATCCCGGTGAGGCCGCCGCCGACCACGGTGACCACCGCCCCGGGTGGCAGCGCACGCAAGCGGTGCCGGGCGCGCTCGGCTTCGCTCCAGGTGCCGAGGGCGACCGCGTGTTCGGCGGCACCGCGGATATCGTGGGCGTCGGAATGGCTGCCCGGGGTGTAGATGAGGTGGCCGTAGGACAGTTCGCGCCCGGAACCGGTGTGGACCACATGATTTCGCTCGTCGATCGCCGTCACCGTGTCGATCGTCAGGTGCACGCCGGCGGGCAGGACGGCGCGCAGTGGCCGTCGCGCCGGATGATTGCCCGCCACGTATTGGTGCAGCCGGATGCGCTCCACGAAATAGGGGCTCGGGTTCACCATCGTGACGCGGACACCGTCGGCAGCGGCCAGTCGCTTCGCGGCGCTGATCCCGGCGTAGCCCGCGCCGACGATGACGACGTCAGCGCTCATGTCCTCCCCCTTGTTCGCGATCGCTTTCCACGATAAGTGAGCCGCACCGCGGTCCCAGCCGCCGGTGAGCGGGCTCACGGTGCCGAAAATAGGGGTGGCGCGACGGTGCGCCCGAGTGCTATCAATGAATGGTCTTGTCCCCGACGATCGGAGTCACGCGTTGATTTCTTGAGGTAGCGCTCCCGGACGGTCCGCATTCTGCGCACCGTGTTTCCGTCGCACCTCAAGGGGATCCGCATGACCTCTCTTTCCTTTTCCGACCTCACCTTCCACTGGCCGGACGGCACCGTTGTGTTCGACGGTCTCGACGCCGTCGTCGGTCCGGGCCAGATCGGCCTCGTCGGCAGCAACGGTGCGGGCAAATCCACGCTGATGCGGCTGATCACCGGCGCGTTGCGCCCGCTGCGCGGATCGATCACGGCGCCGGGACGGATCGGCTATCTGCGCCAGGACCTGGGCATGCAGATTGGGCAGCGGGTCGAGACGGTGCTCGGCATCGCCGAGGTGCGGGCCGCGCTGCACCGCATCGAAACCGGCACCGGTGAGCCGGCGGACTTCGACACCGTCGGCGTGCAGTGGCAGATCGAGGACGAGGCGATCGCGCTGCTCGGCAAGCTCGGCCTCGACTACGTCGCCGGTTCCGTCGACGACCTGGACCGCACCCTCGACACCCTCTCCGGTGGCGAAACCGTGCTGCTCGGGCTCGTCGCGGAACTCCTGCGCGAACCCGATGTGCTGCTGCTCGACGAGCCGACCAACAATCTGGACGCGGTCGCCCGCGCCCGGCTCTACGAGGTGATCCGGCAGTTCGCCGGCACCGTCGTCGTGGTCAGCCACGATCGGGAGCTCCTGGACCGGATGGACGGCATCGCCGAGCTGCGGGCCGGTGAGATCCGCTCGTTCGGCGGCAATTTCAGCGACTACGAACGGATCATCGACCAGGAACAGGAGGCGGCGCGGGCAGCGGTGCGTGATGCGCGCAGCGATGTGCGCAAGCAGGCGCGGGAACTGGTCGACGCGCGGACCAAACTGGATCGCAGGCAGCGGTTCGCGCAGAAGATGCAGGACAACAAGCGGGTGCCGAAGATCGTGGCGGGACTGCGCCGCAACGCCGCCGAGGTGTCGGCGGGCAAACTGCGCACCTCCCACATCGAGAAGCTCGACACCGCGCGCGAAACCCTCGACCACGCCGCGGAATTGGTGCGCGCGGATCGCGAGATCAGGATCGAGCTGCCCGGCACCCGGCTGTATCCGGGGCAGGACGTCGTCACGCTCGAGCAGGCGCGGCTGGCCAACGGCCCGGTGGTGGATCTGCGGGTGAGTGGTCCGGAGCGGATCGCGCTCACCGGCCGCAACGGTGCGGGCAAGACGACATTGCTGCGCCGGATCGTGGCGGAGCAGCCGACGGTGGCGTGGCGGCTGCTGCCGCAGCGGCTGGACGTGTTCGACGAGCAGCGCAGCGTGTTCGAGAACGTGGCCGCGGCCGCACCACACGCCACCGCCGAGCAGATCCGGGGTCAGCTGGCGCGCTTCCTGTTTCGCGGCGGCGACGCCGATATCGCGGTCTCGGCGTTGTCCGGCGGGGAGCGCTTACGAGCCGCACTGGCGACACTGTTGCTGGCCGAACCCGCGCCGAAACTGCTGATGCTCGACGAGCCGACCAACAACCTCGACCTCCCCAGCCTCGCACACCTGACCCAGGCGCTGGCGAGCTTCGAGGGCGCGCTGATCGTGGTGAGCCACGACGCGCGCTTCCTCGAGGACATCGGGGTGACGCGCACCCTCGACCTCACGCCCGACGGGCTCGTCGAATAGGACGGCGGCCCGGCATTCCCCGCCGGGCCATCGACCTAGAACCCGGCGGCCCTGCGCACGATCGCCGGATATCGGAGCATGGTGGGGCCCAGCCACAGCGCGACCGCGGTGATCGCGAGCCACGGCCGCAGGTGCGGGCGCAAGCGCCGGCCCCTCCCGGATCGGCGTCAGGAGTTACCTCCGGTGGCGCTCAGTCCAGGAGGTCGGCCGCGCGATTGACCTCGAGTGCCTTGCGCAGCCACCGCTGTAGTTGGTCGAGGTCATCGCAACCGAGAATTCGCTCGCGGACCTCGATAGGAACAGTGATCCCACGAGCATCGAGCACCGTCAGCACGGAGTTGGCCTCTCCGCGGGCCTCTCCGCGCGCTTCGCCTTCCGCGAAGTACTTGCGGGCGAACTCGCTGCGGTATTCGTAACCTTGGAGCCCGGCGGCCATCAGTGCCTCCCACTCGGATCGCGCTGCTGCGGGCAGCGTCGACAGGATGAAGTCATAGTACAGCGCGGCACGGTCGCCACCCAGGGTGCCGAGGGCCGCTGGCAGTGCTTTCCAGATCTCGCGGTGTTCGGGATGTTGCGCGTGGGCCAGCGCGGACAGCACGGCCAGTTCGGGTAGATCCGCCGCCGCTTCGAGGTCGGTGACGACCGGGACGCCTGCCGGGTCCAGGACCAGCGCTTGTCCGGGTCCGGTCGCAGCTGGACCTCCACGACCACCGCCAGGATTCGCCGCCCGCCGCGAAGGCATGTGCCAGAAGGTAGCGGACGGTACCGACAGGGAGCGAATCTGCTGGGGGCTCTTGACGATCGTTGTTTTGGTTGAATAGACTAAAACAACGAAAACGAGAGGGAGTGGTTCTGATGGGGTACGGGCATTGGGATGACAGTGCGTATCGGGCGGGGAAGACGTTCCGGGCGCGGGCTGGGGTGGATGACTTCGGGTATACGGCCGAGATGCGGGAGCAGCCGTATGACACGTGGTGTGCGCATCCGTTGCTGGATCCGTTCGGGGTGGGGGTGCGGGAGTGCCGGGATTCGGCAGAGCATGGGAACTCGTTGCCGGTGGCGGTGTTGTTCGACGTGACCGGGTCGATGGGGCGGGTGCCGCGGATCATGCAGGACAAGCTCGGGAAGCTGCACGGGCTGTTGAAGAGCAAGGGGTATGCGCAGGATCCGCAGGTGCTGTTCGGGGCGATCGGGGATGCCGATACCGATCGGGTGCCGTTGCAGGTGGGGCAGTTCGAGTCCGACAACCGGATGGACGAGCAGCTGCGGTCGATCCTGCTCGAAGGCGGTGGTGGCGGGCAGAAGTCCGAAAGCTATGAGCTGGCAGCCTATTTCATGGCCGAGCATGTCGCGACCGACGCGTGGGAGAAGCGCGGGAAGCGGGGGTATCTGTTCGTGATCGGCGACGAGCTCAACAAGCCGCGGCTGGCCGCCCGGCACATCCGGTCGGTCATCGGCGATCATGTGCGGCGCGATGTGTCGGTCGAGTCGATCTACCGCGAGCTCGCGCAGCGGTGGCACATCTACTACATCCTGCCGAATCAGTCGTCGTACTACCGGGATCCGGAGATCGCCGAGCACTGGCGGGGACTGCTCGGGCAGAACTTCCTGAAGCTCGACGATCCCGGCGCGGTGTGCGAACTGATCGCGCTGACGATCGGGCTGGGGGAGGACCGGGTCGACGTCGACACCGGACTGGCCGACCTGCGCGATGTCGGGTCGGTGGCCGAGGCCGATGCCGTCGGCCGGGCGCTGGGGTCGAAGCCGGTGCGGGCGCTGCCCTCCGGTCAGTGAGGTGCGAGAAGGGAAGGGGCGCTGCGATGTTCGGTGCCGGGCACATCGTCGTCGTCGATCTGGGATTCGGCGACGCGGGTAAGGGCGCGACCGTCGACTGGCTGTGTGCAGCGGAGGCGGGCCTCGAGGTGGCGGCCGTCGTGCGGTTCAACGGCGGTGCGCAGGCCGCGCACAATGTCGTCGCCGACGGCCGCCACCACACCTTCGCGCAGTTCGGCGCTGGGACCTTCCACGGTGTGCCGACGCTGCTCTCGCGGCACATGCTGGTGGAGCCGATCGCGCTCGCCGCCGAATCCGAGCAGCTGGCCGCGCTCGGTGTGCGTGATCCGCTGGGACTGCTCGCCGTCGACGGTCGCGCCCTGCTCACCACGCCGATCCACATCGCGGCGAACCGTGCGCGCGAGGACGCGAGGGGTTCCTCGCGGCACGGTTCCTGCGGTCGTGGCATCGGCGAAACTGCCTGGTACGCACTGGAACACGAGGCTCCGACCGTCGCAGACTGCCGGACGCCCGTCGTCCTGCGCGCCAAGCTGGATCGGCTGGCCGCGCAGTACGACGAGCTGATCGGCCCGAGCGCGCACGGCTACGAATCGATCGACGCCCTGGTCGCCATGTACGGCGACTTCGCCAGGGCGGTGCGCATCACCGGCGACGGTGAACTCGCGCGCGCCGCCGCACGCGGGAGGCTGGTGTTCGAGGGCGCACAGGGCGTTCTCCTCGACGAATGGCGCGGATTCCACCCGCACACCACCTGGTCGACCGTCGAACCGCGCCATGCCCGCACCATGATCGCCGGCATCGGCGGCGCCGCAACGGTTCTGGGTGTCACCCGCACCTACATGACCAGGCACGGCGCGGGCCCGCTACCGACCGAAGCGCCGTTGGGAAACCCGGAGCCGCACAACGGCACCGGCCTGTATCAGGGCGCGTTCCGGCAGGGCCACCTCGACCCGATCCTGTTGCGGTACGCGATCGAGGTCTGCGGCGGGATCGACGGATTGGTCGTCAACCACCTCGACGTGCCCGGAACGCTGTGCGCCGCAGCGGCATACGACACCACAGCGGGCATCGTCACCGACCTGATCGCGGGCCGATGGCGTGATCTCGAACACCAGCATCGGCTGACCGACCAGCTGTCCGAGGCGAGTCCGATCCTCGAACCGATCCACGGTGACCCGGCGGACTGGCTCGCCGACCGGCTGCGCGTTCCGGTCGTGCTGACCGGCCACGGCC
This sequence comes from Nocardia sp. NPDC055053, assembly GCF_053608285.1. Lineage (NCBI taxonomy): Bacteria > Bacillati > Actinomycetota > Actinomycetes > Mycobacteriales > Nocardiaceae > Nocardia > Nocardia sp. NPDC055053. Next base: position 104,888 of record NZ_JBSGVD010000020.1, read on the forward strand.
CGGATCGGCGTGACCGTGTTGCGCGTGATGAATCGGCGTTCGGCGCTGCGTCCACGCCTGCGCCGGTTGGCGCGGACGGCGGGGTCGCGACGGCCGAACAGTCCGCATGAGTGAACGTGCGATGGCGGGCCGTGGGGTGCGCAGGAAGGGGGCCCGCGCTGCGGACCGGGGGCACCGCAGCTTCGCATCCGGGGCGCGCGTGCGGCAGGATGGGACGACGTGGAGCAATCCGTTGTGTCGATCGATGTCGTGACGTTGCGGTGCTGGGATGCCGACAGCGGGGTGCGCATCGGGATCGCCGCGCGCGAGTTCGCGCCGTTCACCGGTGAACTCGCGCTGCCCGGTGTGCTGCTGGGGCGAGGGGAACGCCTGGCCGAGGCCGCCCGGCGTGCGGTGCACACCAAACTCGGCGTGCCGATGGCGGCGATCGGCGCGGTCGGTCAGCTGGTCACCTTCGACGAGCCGCACCGTGATCCGCGCGGGCCGACGCTGGCGATCGCCATGTGGGCCGTCGTCGCCGAGCACGAAGGGCCCGCCGAGTGGGTCGATTTCGACGAGGTTCCCCCGCTGGCGTTCGACCACAACCGCATCGTCGAGACCAGCCGCGGGCTGCTCGCCGGGATGCTGTGGAAAGACCAGGCCCTCACCCGCGCACTCGCGGGCGAAGAGTTTCCCGCGACCCGTGCGGTCGATCTCAGCACCTCCCTGCACGGCACCCGCCCCGACCCCGCGAACCTCAACCGGACTCTCGCCGCGATCCCGGGTCTGGACCGCACCGGCGAACGGCGACGGGTGAAGGCCACCGGGCGACCCGCCGTCGTGTGGGCGTTCAGCGACAGCGAGACATAGCGGACGGCCAACGGCCGGCCGGGCGTTGTGCGGCCCTCCACGGGCTAGGCCTGATCTGCGGGCAGGTCGTAGAGCGTGTAGGTCCGGCGCAGCACCGGGTACGAAACATTGCGCACGGGAACGCCTCCCGCCGTCTGGCCGAACTCGCTGCCCGCGTGGGCGTGGCCGTGCAGCGCGAGTGTGGCGCGGCCCGCGTCGATCGCCTCGCCCATGGCGTGACAGCCCAGTCCGGGATAGATGGACGTGGGTTCGCCGACGAGGGTGTCGACGACGGGGGAGAAGTGGGTGAGGGCGATCCGGGTATCGCAGTCCAGGCCTTCGAGAGCCCGGCGGAGGCGTTCGGCGTCGATCGGACCACGGCGCATCCTGGCCCGGTGCTCCGCCGACCCCGAGCCGGGATTGCCGGGGTGATCGGGGAATCCACCGGAACCGCCCATCACCCCGGCGATCCCGATCTGGTGCCCGCGGATCGTGAGCATCGTCGAATCACCTTCCAGGACAACGACACCGGATTCGGTGAGCCGCCGCGTGATCCACTCGCCGCGGTTTTCGTCGTGGTCGTGATTGCCCAGGACGGCGATCACCGGAACCGGGAGATCGGCGAGTTCGGCGCAGAGCAGTTCGGTGTTGGCCCGGGTACCGCCCTCGGTGAGGTCACCGGCCAGGAGCAACAGATCGGCGTGGCGATCGAGTCGGCGAAAGCCGGGCCGGAACTTGCCCGCGACGGCGGGCCGCAGGTGCAGGTCGGCGGTGGCGGCGAGACGGATCGGCACGATGTTCCCCACCTGCCAAGGCAGCCACAGCGGGGCGCGGCTGTCAATGCGATTCTCCTTCACCAAGGGGTCGGGACAGCCCACCCTGAGGGTTCGGCGGGTGGCCCCTGAGGTCTCTTCCGGTGTGCGGCCGAGGAGCGCAGAGTAGTAGCTACCCCACCGACCTCCGAAGGAAACCACGATATGCACTCCAGCTACGTGCACCACGTCAGGCAGCAGTTTTCCCGGTACGCGGACACCCGTTCGTACATCTACCTGCGGGAATCCGGGCGGGAGCTGGTAGAGGAGGTCGTCACCTACCGTGAACTCGACCGCGATGCCCGAGCGTTTGCCCAGTGGCTGTCGGAACGGCCCGAGTCGGCGCAGCCGGTGGTGTTGCTCTATCTCGACGGGATGGAGTTCCTGCGTGCCTTCCTCGGCTGCCTGTACGCCGGTGTCATCGCCGTCCCGGCGCCGCTGCCGCACGAGGACCGGGCCGCGCAGCGGGTGGGCGGCATCATCGCCGACTCCGGGGCGCAGCTCGTGCTCACCACCACTGACTTCGCACCGCTGGTCGCCACCAGCACCACCGCGACCGTTGTCGCGACCGATCAGCCGCTCGGCGACGCCGACGCCTGGCAGCTACCCGACCTCGACCTGGGCACGATCGCCTTCCTGCAGTACACCTCGGGATCGACGGGCACGCCCAAGGGCGTCGTCGTCACGCACCGCAATCTGCTGCACAACTTGGCGGCGATCTCCGCAGGGGGGCTGACCGCGGACTCGACCGGCGTCAGCTGGATCCCGCAATTCCACGACATGGGCCTGATCGGCATGCTGCTCGGCACGGCGTACTCCGGCGCGAACCTGGTGTTCATGGCGCCGACGACGTTCATCAAACACCCGGTGCGCTGGCTGCAAGCCATCGACCGGTACCGCGCGACGTTCACCGGCGCCCCGAACTTCGCCTACGACCTGATCCTGCGCCGGGTCAGCGACAAGCAGCTCGCCGAGCTCGACCTGAGCACCCTCGAAGTGGCGCTGAGTGGCGCCGAGCCGGTGCGGGCCCGGACCCTCGACGCGGTCCTGGAAAGATTCGCCCCCGCCGGGCTGCGCCCCACGGTGTTCCTGCCCGCCTACGGGCTGGCCGAGGTGACGCTGCTGGCCAGCGCCGCGACGATGGGCGCGCCGCTGGTGCGCTACGACCGGGCAGGCGATGCCCCACTGGTCAGTTGCGGGCGCGCTCCCCACGGCCTCGAGATCCGCATCGTCGACCCCGCGACTCGCGAAGAACTGCCGGACGGCGCCACCGGGGAGATCTGGGTGCGCGGGGACAGCGTCGCCGCCGGGTACTGGAACCGGCCTGCCGAAACCCGCGAGGTCTTCGACGCTCATCTCGGCACCGAAGGCCCGTTCCTGCGGACCGGCGACCTCGGCCTGCTGCACGACGGCGAACTGTTCGTCGCGGGCCGCCTCAAGGACCTGCTGATCGTCAACGGCCGCAACATTCACCCGACCGACGTCGAGGAACTCGTACAGAACCTGCACCCCGCGCTGGCAGGTAACGCGGGCGCGGTGGTCTCGGTCGACGTGCTCGACCGGGAACGGCTCGTGGTGATGCAGGGCGTGAAACCGGACCTGCTCGGCGAGACCACGCTCGCCGGACTGACCTCCGCGATCAAGATCGCGGTGGCCCGCGGGTTCGAGGTGCCCGCGCCGAATGTCGTGCTGGTCGCCGCCCGATCCGCACGCTCGGTGCATCGCACCACCAGCGGCAAAGTCCAGCGTGGCTCGATGCGCGAGGCGTTCCTGACCCATAGCCTCGAACGGGTTCTGCACGAGGATCTCGAGCCGGCGCTGAGCCGATCACTGACCGTCTGATCGATCCGTACCCAGCCAGGAGCCGACCATGTTCAGCACCACCACCCACACGTCGAACACCATCCAGGACTGGCTCGTCGAACGGGTCGCCGACTACCTCGACCGCACCCCCCACCAGGTGGATCCGGCGACTCCGCTGGCCGAACTCGGGATGGACTCCGTCTCGGCGGTCTCGCTGTGCGGCGAGATCGAGGACCGCTGGTCCCTCGAGATCGACCCGACACTGGTCTTCGACTATCCCACCGTCGCCGCCATCGCCGCCTACCTCGCTGACGAGTTCGTCCTCGCGGCATGAGCGGTCAGCGCCCGGAGGCGGCAGCTCGCGTCACCACGGAAGGCGCCCGAGCATGCCGAAAGGACACAGCATGAGCGACATCGCGATCGTCGGTCTCGACTGCCGCTTCCCCAGGGCCGCCGATCCCGCCGCGCTGTGGCAGCTGCTGATCGACGGCCGCGACGCGATCTCGGCGGTGCCCGCGAATCGCTGGCACGCCGAGGACTTCCACGACCCGGCGGGCGGGCCCGGCACGATCAACACCCACAGCGGCGGGTTCATCGACGACGCCGACGCCTTCGACCACGAGTTCTTCGGGATCACCCCGCACGAGGCCGAGGCGATGGACCCGCAACAGCGGCTGCTGCTGCAAGCGAGCTGGCGCGCCTTCGAGGACGCGACGCTCGACCCGAGGGCCCAATCCGGTTCGCGCACCGGGGTGTACATCGGGGTGATGGCCAACGAATGGGCCAACCTGCAGATGTCGGATTACGCCGCGATCACCCCGCAGCACGGCTCGGGCAACGGCTACTTCATGACCGCCAACCGGCTGTCCTACCAGCTCGACCTGAAGGGGCCGAGCCTGGCGGTCGACACCGCCTGCTCGTCGTCGCTGGTCGCGGTCCATCTCGCCTGTGCCGCACTGGCTTCCGGCGAATGCGATCAGGCCGTGGCCGGTGGCGTGAATCTGGTGCTCACCCCGGCGGTCGGCGTGTTCTACACCCAGGCGGGGCTCTCGGCGCCCGACGCACGCTGTAAACCGTTCAGCGGCAACGCGGATGGGATCGTCCGGGGCGAAGGCGTCGCGGTGCTGGTGCTACGCCGCCTCGCCGACGCGCAGGCCGCGGGTCTGCCGATCTACGCGGTGATCAAGGGCAGCGCGGTGAACTCCGACGGGCGCAGCAACGGCATCACCGCGCCGAACCGGTGGGCGCAGCAACAGGTGATCGGCGAGGCGTACCGCCGGGCCGGCGTCGAGGCCGGAGCCGTCGATTTCCTCGAGGCGCACGGCACCGGGACGGTGCTCGGGGACATGATCGAGGTCAAGGCGCTGGGCGGGCTGCACGGACGCGATCGCGCGAAGCCCTGCGGAATCGGTTCCATCAAAGGCAATCTGGGCCACACCGAGGGCGCGGCCGGTGTCGCCGGAATCATCAAGGTCGCGCTGAGTCTGCATCACGGCATGGCGGCGCCGACCAGGTTCGCCGATCAGGAGAATCCGCGGTTGCAGCTGGAACGCAACGGGCTGCGCCTGCTCGCCGAACCGATGCCGCTCGACGGACCGTCGCTGGCCGGGGTCAGCAGCTTCGGCATCGGCGGCACGAACGCCCACCTCGTGCTGGGTGGTGCGCCGGTGGCGGAGGATGCCGGGGCGGGTGGCGGTGGGGTGCTCACCGTGTCGGCCGACACTGCGAAAGGGCTGGAGCGCAACGCGCTTCGCGTGGCGCGGATGCTGACCTCGGTTCCTGGGGATCGGTTCGCGCAGGTCTGCTGGACGAGCAATCGGGTGAAGTCGTCGGGGCGGCATCGGCTCGCGGTCGTCGCCGCCGATCCGGCGGAGGCGATCACGCGCCTGCGGGCCGGTGCGGAATCCGGTGTGGCGGGGCCGGTCCGGGTCGGCTGGATGTTCACCGGACAGGGATCGCAGTTCGCCGGTATGGCGCGGCCGCTGGATGCCGTGAGCGGGTCGTTCCACCGGGCGCTGCGGACCGTCGACGCGGCGATGACGGCGCACCTCGGCTCCTCGATCCGCGAGCTGCTGCTCGACGACACCGCCGTCATCGATCGCACCGAACTCGCGCAGCCGGCGATCTTCGCCATGGAATACGCACTGGCGCAGGCACTCGCCGACGCGGGGGTGCGCCCCGCCTGGGTGATCGGGCACAGCATCGGGGAATTCACGGCGGCGGCCGTGGCCGGAGTCGTCGACCTCGAAGACGCGTGCCGTCTGGTCGTCGCCCGTGGCCGGCTGATGCAGCAATTGCCCGACGGGGGTGGGATGCTCGCGGTCCGTGCGACGCGCGCACAGCTCGCCGACCTGCTCGACGGCGAGCGCGACGTGGCCGTGGCTGCCGTGAACGGGCCGACCGATCTCGTGCTTTCCGGCGCCGCGACGGCGCTCGACCGGATCCGGACGGTCCTGGCCGAGCATCAGGTGGTCGCCAAGCCGCTCACCGTGTCCCACGCGTTCCACAGTCCGCTGATGGCGCCGATGCTGGAGAAGTTCGCGGCTGTCGCCCGGGAATGCACCTACCGGGCACCGGCTCTGCCGATCTACTCGACCGTGCGCGGGCGGCTGCTCGACCCGGCCGAGGCGATGGACGCCGCGTACTGGGTCGAACATGTCGGCGCCACTGTGCTTTTCGGTGACGCGCTGGCGGCGGCGGTCGAGGCCGACCCCACCCACGTCGTCGAGATCGGCCCGCGCCGCATGCTGATCCCGCTCGTCGGGCGGCTGCGCCCCGATCTGTTGCCGCGGAGCCTGACGCCGAGCCCGGGGCCCGGCGCGACCGGCCGTGAACTCGCGGAAACCGTTGCCGCGCTGCACCGCGACGGTCTCGACCCCGACTGGGATCACCTGTACGACGCCGAACAGCGCGTGCGCCGTCGGCTGCCGGTCTACGACTTCTCGACCGAGCACCGCTTCTGGCTCGAACCGACCACTCTGACCACACCTGCCACCCCGGCGGAGGACACCACCATGGACCAGGACACCACCATGGACCAGATGATCGCGCTCTTCCGCGAACAGAACGCGCTGCTGGCGAGCATGGCGCCGGGCGCGACGTCGACCCGCGCGCCGGGCGCCACCGCCCCCCTCGCCTCGCCACAGGCGGGTCCCGCCGTCGATCCCGGCGCGATCGCGGGCATCGTGCGTGCGGAGTGCGGCCGGGTCAGCGGGTACTCCGTCGACCGGCTCCGCGATACCGAAACCCTCACCGGCGAGCTCGGATTCGACTCGATGATGCTGTCGGACCTGTTCGGTGGTCTGATGCGCAAGGTGCCGGGACTGCAGGTCGACCCGTCCTGGCCGAGCGCCGCGACCACCCTCGGCGACGTCGTCGGCTACGTCACCGGTCAGGTCGCCGGGACACCCGCTCCGTCGGACGTTTCCGCTCCGGCCCCGGTTCCCGAACCCGCGCCGGTGGCCGTCACCCCCGAGTACCGGATCGCCGACTTCCCGGAGGTGCGGGCGATCGAGGACCGGCTCACCGGCGCGGCGGCGCTGGGACTGGACAACCCGTACTTCCTGGTCAACGACGGCGTCACCCGCGACACCTCGCTGATCGACGGTGTTCCGGTGGTGAACTTCTCCAGCTACAACTATCTGGGGCTGTCCGGTCACCCGGCGGTCGTCGCGGCGGTGCAGGACGCCGTCGCCCGCTACGGCAGCTCCTGCTCGGCCAGCCGGGTGCTCTCCGGCGAGAAGCCGGTGCACCGGGAACTCGAGGCCGAACTCGCCGCGCTGCTGAGGACCGAGGACGCGATCGCGCTGGTCGGCGGCCACTCCACCAACGTCACCATCATCGGGCACATTGTCGGTCCCGACGACCTGGTGATCCACGACAGCCTCGCCCACGACAGCATCCTGCAGGGCTGTGTGCTGTCCGGCGCGACGCGAAGGCCGTTCCCGCACAACGACCATGCCGCCCTCGACCGGCTCCTCGGCGAGCTGCGGCACCGCTACCGCCGGGTCCTGATCCTCATCGAGGGCGTCTACAGCCAGGACGGCGACATCCCCGACCTGCCCGCGATCATCGAGATCAAGAAGAAGCACCAGGCGCTGCTGATGATCGACGAGGCGCACAGCGTCGGCGTGCTCGGCGCGCACGGCGGTGGCATCGGCGAGTACTTCGACGTCGACCGCGGCGACGTCGAATTGTGGTCGGGCACCATGTCGAAGGCATTGGCCGGGTGCGGGGGATATGTGGCGGGCAGCGCGGAGCTGATCCGCTTCCTGAAATACACGACGCCCGGGTTCGTCTACAGCGTCGGCATGACGCCGATGAACGCCGCCGCCTCGGCGGAAGCGATCCGGCAGCTGCGGACCGACGGCACAGCGCTGGAGCGTCTGCGGCACAACGCGCGACTGTTCCTCGAGCTGGCCCGCGCCGCCGGGATCGACACCGGCGACAGCAACGACACCCCGATCATCCCGTGCATCGTGGGTGATTCGCTCAAGACGATGCGACTGTCGAACACGTTGCTGCGCCGTGGGATCAACGTCAATCCGATCATCTACCCCGCGGTGCCGGAAGACCTCGCGCGGCTGCGCTTCTTCGTCACCGCCTGCCACACCGAAGAACAGATCCGCGACACCGTCGCGATCCTCGCCGAAGAGCTCGGCACCACGACCTAGCCTGCCGCCGTTGGCTTGTCGTTCAGCGAGGCGACCGGCATGCGCGGCGCCGGTGAAACGTCGATGAACACCGTCGCGGCGGCCGCGCGGGGCCGTCCGCGCTCCCGCATCGTGAGGACATGCGCGAGCTGTCGGCCCCCGCGAAGGTCCTCGTGGCACTGGCCACCGCCCTGGTGACCATTCCGCTGCTGTGCTCGGCCGCCGGCTCCGACACCACCTTCGACGATCCGGGTGCCGCGATCGATCCGGCGGCCGCGTTCGGCATGCCGCGCCGGGGTGGCCCAGTGGCGAAGGTCGTCGTCATCGGGATCGACGGACTGCTCTTCGACAAGGCCGACCGTGCCCAAGCCCCGCGACTGCGGCACCTCGCCGCACAGGGTCTGCTCTCGCGCGGCAGCATCGCCGGGCACATCACCATCTCCGGGCCGTCGTGGGCGAGTGCGCTGACCGGGGTGTGGGACACCGCGCACGGCATCACCGGCAACGAGTTCGACGCGAGCCCGTTCCTGGCCCACCCGAGCGTCTTCACCCGCATCGAGCGCGCCGATCCCGCCCGGCACACCGTGTCGATCGGCACCTGGCACCAGATCGCGACCATCGCCGCCAGTGGTGACCGGCGGGCCGACGTCGCCCTGACCACCACGCCCGACCCACGCGACAGCGACGAGGCGCGCACCGACGCGGCCACCGCGACCGAGGTGGTCGCCGCGATCGAGCGGACCGGGCCCGATCTGGTGTTCACCCACCTCGATCAGGTCGATCTCGCCGGTCATCGGCACGGCGGCGCGTCGCGCGCCTATCTCGCCGCCATTCGCCGCGTCGACGTGCTGGTCGGGCAGATCGTCGCCGCCGTCGACCGGCGCGCCGCCGAGCAGCCACGCGAACAGTGGACCGTGCTGGTCACCACCGATCACGGCCACCTGCCGACGGGTGGGCACGGCGGCCAGACGCCCGCCGAGACCGCCAATTTCGTCATCGCCCGCGGCGCCGGCTTCACCTCCGGCACCACGACCAGCGCGTACACGCTGATCGACATCACCCCGACCGTGCTCGACCTGCTCGGCGTCCCACCCGGCCGCCTCGACGGTCACAGCCTGCGCACGCGGCGGGAACCGATCGACGAACGCTGATCGAACCGCAGGTCGGAGGCCGATTTCGGGCCGAGTCGGTACCGCCGCACGCCCGTGACCGCCGGGAATGGAACGCCCGGTCGGTGTGGGGACTAAAGTTGGTGGTCCGGGCGGTTGCAGCACTCGGCCGAAGGGTCCGAATGCAGCGTGAGAGGCGGTGGCATGACTCGACAACTCGGCGAGGCGAAGGTTGGGCAGGAATCCACCAACGCCCCGCGGACCGACGGTGCCCCGGCGACCCCCGCACCAGCCAAACAGTCCCCGACCGCCTCCGTGCCCAGTTCGGCATCGCGGCGCGTGCGGGCCAGGCTCGCGCGCCGGATGACCGGCCAGCGCGGCATCGCGGCGGTGAAGCCGGTCCTGGAACCGCTGGCCACCGTCCACCGGGAGCTGTACCCGAAGGCCAATCTGGCGCTGCTGCAGCGCGCCTTCGACGTCGCCGACGAACGGCACGCCAAGCAGTTCCGCAAGTCGGGCGACCCGTACATCACCCACCCGCTTGCGGTCGCCAACATCCTCGCCGAGCTCGGCATGGACACCACCACGCTGGTCGCGGCGCTGCTGCACGACACCGTGGAGGACACCGGCTACTCGCTCGAGCAGCTCAAAGAGGAGTTCGGGCAGGAAGTCGCCCACCTCGTCGACGGCGTCACCAAGCTCGACAAGGTCAACCTCGGCGCGGCCGCCGAAGCCGAGACCATCCGCAAGATGATCATCGCCATGGCGCGGGACCCGCGCGTGCTGGTGATCAAGGTCGCCGACCGGCTGCACAACATGCGCACCATGCGTTTCCTGCCGCCGGAGAAGCAGGCCAAGAAGGCCAAGGAGACCCTCGAGGTGATCGCGCCGCTGGCGCATCGCCTCGGGATGGCCACGGTCAAATGGGAGCTCGAGGACCTCGCCTTCGCGATCCTGCACCCCAAGAAGTACGACGAGATCGTGCGCCTGGTCGCCGACCGCGCGCCCTCGCGCGACACCTACCTGGCCAAGGTGCGCGCCGAGATCGTCAACACCCTCGCCGCCTCGCGGATCAACGCGATCGTCGAAGGCAGGCCCAAGCACTACTGGTCGATCTACCAGAAGATGATCGTCAAGGGTAAGGACTTCGACGACATCCACGACCTGGTCGGCATGCGCATCCTGTGCGACGAGGTCCGCGACTGCTACGCCGCCGTCGGTGTCGTGCACTCGCTGTGGCAGCCGATGGCAGGCCGGTTCAAGGACTACATCGCGCAACCGCGCTACGGCGTCTACCAGTCGCTGCACACCACCGTCGTCGGCCCCGACGGCAAGCCCCTGGAAGTGCAGATCCGCACCCAGGACATGCACCGCACCGCCGAGTTCGGCATCGCCGCGCACTGGCGCTACAAGGAAACCAAGGGCAAGCACTCCGGTGACGCCGCCGAGGTCGACGACATGGCCTGGATGCGCCAGCTGCTCGACTGGCAGCGGGAAGCCGCCGACCCGGCCGAGTTCCTCGAATCGCTGCGCTTCGACCTCAAATCGCCGGAGATCTTCGTGTTCACGCCCAAGGGCGACGTGATCACGCTGCCGCAGAAGTCGACCCCGGTCGACTTCGCCTACGCCGTGCACACCGAGGTCGGGCACAAGTGCATCGGCGCCAGGGTCAACGGCAGGCTCGTCGCGCTGGAACGGCAGCTCGAGAACGGCGAAGTCGTCGAGGTTTTCACCTCCAAGGCGCAGAACGCCGGACCGAGCCGCGACTGGCAGAACTTCGTCGTCTCGCCACGCGCGAAGGCCAAAATTCGCCAGTGGTTTGCCAAAGAGCGGCGCGAGGAAGCGCTCGAAAGCGGCAAGGAGCAGATCTCCAAGGAGGTCCGCCGGGTCGGGCTGCCGCTGCAGCGGTTGATGAGCGTCGACGCCATGACCGCGGTCGCGCACGAACTGCACTACTCCGACATCTCCGCGCTCTACACCGCCGTCGGCGAGCACCAGGTGTCCGCGCACCATGTGGTGCAACGGCTCATGGCCCAGCTCGGTGGCATCGGTGACGTCGAGAACGAGCTCGCCGAACGGTCGACCCCGTCGACCACCCCGAGCAGGCAGCGGGTCACCGGCGACGCGGGCGTGCTCATTCCCGGCGCCTCCGGCACCGTGGCGAAGCTGGCCAAATGCTGCACGCCGGTGCCGGGTGACGAGATCATGGGCTTCGTGACCCGCGGAGGCGCGGTGAGCGTGCACCGCACCGACTGCACCAATGCCGGATCGTTGCAGGCACAGGCCGAGCGGATCATCGACGTCGAGTGGGCGCCGTCGCCGTCGTCGGTGTTCCTGGTCGCCATCCAGATCGAGGCGCTCGACCGCACCAGGCTGCTGTCGGATGTCACCAAGGTGCTGGCCGACGAGAAGGTCAACATCCTGTCCGCGTCGGTGGCCACCCACGGCGACCGGGTCGCGATCAGCAAGTTCACCTTCGAGATGGGCGACCCGAAGCATCTGGGCCACCTGCTCAACGTCGTGCGCAATGTCGAAGGCGTGTACGACGTCTACCGGGTGACCTCCGCCGCCTGACCCCGGATTCCGGCCAGGGCACCGTCGTTCGCGACGGTGCCCTGGCCCTTTTCCGCGCCATCCCGATCGCCAGAAGATTGCTGAGACAACGGGGTTTGCTGGAGGCAGTGAAAGGGCCATTTTGGGCAGCGGTTGGGTATCCCGGAATCTGTTACGGTTTACTGCGTTTCAACGCTCCACTGGTCAGCCGAAACGGACTGTGATGCGGATCGATATGGCTCGGTGCACGACACGACTCACGGCGACGATGATCGCGTTCGCCGTCGCTTCGGTGACGGCATCCACAGGCGTCGCCGCCGCCGACGAGGGTGCCTTCGGCGCTCCTTCCACACAGGTGTCGATCTCGGCGTGTCCGGCACTGTACGCCTTGGGGATTCAGGGCACAGGCGAATCCTCACCGGACGCGGCCCCGAGTACCGACACCGGCATGCTGTCCACGGTGTTCCGGCCGCTGCTGGCCAAAGCCGTGGAGCCGGGACTGGTCGACCGGGCCTACGTGCCCTACGAGGCCGGATTCGGTGGCGCGGTGCCGGGCGGAGCGGTGCCCTACACGGAATCGGTCGACGGTGGACTCGAGCGACTGCGGTCGATGACCACCCAGGTGCTCCAGCGCTGCCCGAACTCGCGGGTCGCGGTGGTCGGGTATTCCCAAGGCGCCCACGTGGCCTCGTTGTTCGCCCAGGAAGTGGGGTCAGGGCAGGGCTCGGTGCCCGCGGACAAGATCGCCGCGGTCGCCCTGTTCGCCGACCCGACGCGCAGTGCGAACGCGCCGCTGTTCCCCGGCGCGCCCGACCGGACGACGCCGGCGGCGGCACCGGGAACCTCCGGCGACACGCTCGACGACGTCGCCGCGGTGCGGCAGGCCATCGCACCCGGTGGCGGGCTCGGCACCCGGACCGACCAGGCCGCCGATTTCGGCAAGCTCACCGGGCGCGTCGCAAGTTTCTGCGCGACGGGCGATCTCGCGTGCGACGCTCCGCAGGGCGCGCCGCTCATGCGCGCGGTGACCAACCTGGTCAGCCAGGTGAAACTCTCCGGTGGTGACCCGATCGGGTCGCTGGTCTCGATCGCCCAGGCGCTGGCCTTCACGTCGATCAAGACCGCGTCGACGGTGGTCAACGAGGACATCTCCGGCAGCACGCTCGCGGATCTGTCGCTCTCGCCGAAGAAGTCGATCTCCCAGCGCCTGGCCGATGCCGCCGACCCGCGCAGTCAGCTCGACGTGAACGCCGCCTTCCAGGCGCTGCTGAAGGTCGGCATGATCGGCCTCAACGCGGTCACCACGGTGGTGAAGACGGTGCTGAACCCGGCGAGCATCACCGAATTGGCCACGGCGACACTGTCGAATCCGCTGGCCGGGCTGACGCTGCTCGGCACCAAACTCGTCGGCGCCGTACCGCAGCTGGTGCCGCCGACAACCGGGGTCAGGCTCGTCACCGAGGCGTACACGGCCGTGCAGCAGAACATCACCGACAACTCCGAACTCCTCGACGTCACCACCTGGGTGCGTTACTGGGACTCGGTGCAGCGCCACGACGCCTACTCGCGGATGAGCGTCGGCGCCGACGGCGCGACCCCGACCCAGTACGTCGCCGAGTGGTTCGCCGCCGTCGCGCGCGACGCGGCGGGCGCCTCGGGGCAGGGTGCGGTGCCGGTCGGCGGGTCGGACCAGCGCGGTGCCGGAATCTTCACCAGCCCGACCGGCGCGTCTACGCCGCCCACACCCTCCGGTGGGGGACAATTTCCGTTCGGGACAGGAGCCGATGGCGCCTCATCCGGTGGCGCGACGACTCCGCCTGCCGCGTTACCCGGAACCACCGCGCCCACCACCCGTCCGTTCTCTGTGAACTGATCACCGAGAGGTCTGCAATGCGAATCCATGTGCCCGGCGCCGCGGAAAGGGGGGAATGTTGAAGTCGTACAACGAACTGTCGCGCTGGTATTCGGCGCTCGAGCCAGAGACCGAGGCAGCCGACCCTGCGCGCCAGGACACCGCCGACCCGGCGGCGGGCGAGGACGACGGCCTCGACCGATATTCGCAGCGCCCCGAGCGCGCCCCGTCCGCCGACCAGGCAGCCGAGCCCACCGGGCCCGAGCTGTCCACCACGGCAGGGGACGACTCGGACCGCACGACCGGCCTCGACACCGATCGCCGGGACACCGACGACGGCGACGACAACTCGGCCTACGGCGCCCAGCCGTACCCGATCGAGCCCGAACCCGAATCCGAGCCCGAACCGGAGCCGGCGCCGCCTGCCGAACTGGCCGCGCGGCGCAGCGAATTCACCGGCGGCTGGTCGGACTGGGTCGCCGAACCCGCGCCCGGCCCCGACGACGACTACGACGCCGAACTGGTCCAGTTCCCCTGGCCCGACGCCGCGGCCGACGACTACGACGAAGCGCGGGTACTCCAGCCGTCCGGCGCGCTGCGCGCGAACACCCGCCGCAACCGCACCTGGATCGTGCTCGCCGTCGCGGTACTCGTCTTCGTCCTCGCCGCGACCGGCGTGTTCTTCCTGCTGTTCGGCCGCGGCGGCGACGATACCGCCGAACGCGCGGCGCCCCTGCACTTCGTGGCGGGCAATCTGGCCGCCGACCCGCTGGGTCCCTGCCCGACCGAACGCACCGAGACGGTGGTGCGCAGCGCCGAAGCGGGCGGCACCGGCTCGGGCCCCGACGCCGTGCTCGCCTTCCAGTACGCCTACTACGTGAACCGATCGGGGGAGCAGGCCAGGGCGCTGGCCGCCCCCGGCGCCGCCGTCTCACCGGCCGCCGTGATCCAGCGCGGTATCGATTCCATCCCGGTGGGGACCACCCACTGCGTGCGGATCACCACCGTCGCCGCGGACCGGTACTCGGTGGAGGTCACCGAGTTCCGGCCCGCGGGCGCACCGGCCACCTACACCAAGCAGTCGGTGCGGACCGCGCTGATCGGCGATCGCACGCTCATCACGGGCATCGCGGCAGGGTAAGGAGCAGAGGCGATGACAGACGACTGGAGCCGATGGCTCGACGAAGCCCCCGAGGGGGAGCCGTCGGGTGACGTGGCGCGTGATCCGGCTCCGGTGGTGCGGTTGCGGCGCAAGAGCGGCGAGCGCGCCGAGGGTGGGCGCAGGCCGATCCTGGTGGTCGGCGGCTGCGGCGGGGCAGGCACGACGACGACGGCGCTCGGGCTGGCAGGCGAACTGGTCACCGAGGGCGCGACGGTCGCGGTGGACGCCACCGCGGCGGGCAGCGATCTGGCCCTGCGCGGCGCCGACAAGCACCTGCATCCGGTGAACCTGCAGTCGTGGGTCTACGGCCGCGGCGACGACGAACCCGCCCCGCTCGAGGACTGCCTGTCCCGGTCGACCTCCGGGTTCGGACTGCTCTGGCGCGACGCGACTCCGCTGCGGCGGCGCGCGACATATCTCACTGTCGCGAGGGCTTTGGACAACGGTGGGTACACGGCGGTCTACGACGGTGGCAACCCGATTGCCGGTCGGCAACTGCGCCCGCTGCTCGACGACGCCGATATCGCACTGGTACTGGCGATTCCGGCCCGTGTCGACGCCGCCAACCGCCTGCGGGTGACGCTGGAATGGCTCGACGACCACTACGGTGACGACGGCGCCGGTGTCGTCGCCGACACCACCATCGTTGTCTCACACCAGTATTCGCACGACGACTCGCGGGTAGCCGAGCATTTGCGCGAGCATCTGTCCGGCTGGGTGCGCGAGGTCGTCGAGATCCCCTACGACCCGCATCTGGCCCGCGGTGAGCTGGTTCGGCACAGCGAACTGGCCGAGCCGACGCGTGCGGCATATGGGCGGTTGCTCGCCGGGGTGGCATCATGACGGCCGCTATGAATCTTCGTCGTCGTCGTGAACCGGCGCCCGCCGGAATCGGTGTCGTCGCGCCGCCCGAATCGTTGCGCGCGCCGATCTGGGAGCGTCCGGTGCCCGGAGTCGGCCGGGCGCCGCTGGTGTGGCTGCTCGGCGTGCACGGTGGCTCCGGTGCCACCACGCTCGCCCACGTGCTCGCCCCCGCCGCCGACGCCCGCGGCCGGTGGCCCGGTGTGTTCGACCGGGAATCCCCCTATGTCGTCCTGGTCGCGCGGGAGACCATCTCCGGCCTCACCCGCGCGCACGACCTGCTGCGCCAGCACCACGCCCGGCTCGCCGGTCCGTCGCTGGTGCTCGGGCTGATCACGGTCGCCGCGCGCCCGGGACGGGTACCACCGGAGATCCGGCGGTACCGGGATGTGGTCGGCTCACTGGCCGGGCACGTCTGGCAGGTGCCGTGGATCGAGGAATGGACCCTGGTCGAGTCCGAGGCCCTGCCGGTGTGGTCACCGGGCGACGACGTGGCGCCGCGTAAGCGCCGGGTCGATCCGCTCGACGAGGTGCCCGCCGAGATCGGTGAGCTCGGAATCGATCTGGTCGCCGCGATCCGCGAGAGTATCGACGGGCCTGCCCCGGGGGAGGGTCGATCGTGAACGCCGGGCGGTCGGGCCGCCGGTGGTGTACAAACGTGTGTCGGCGTCGAAATGGTTGTGGCACAACACCTTTACAGTGGGAGAAAGGCACCCGATGAGCATGATCCTCCTCGCCGTGCAGGACACGTACGGCACCGTCCTGGCCCAGGTGGGTAATCCGACACCGGAAGCTCCTCCCGGCTCGGAGAAGATCCTGCAACTGGTGCGGTACCTCACCTGGTTCGTGCTGCTGTCGGGCATCTGCGGCATCACCTACGCGGGCGGCAAGTTCGCCTGGGAGCGCTGGACCGGCGGTGGCCTCGAGTCGCCGAAGATGGTGGCGGGCGCCATGATCGGCGGTGTGGTCGCGACGAGCGCGGGCACCATCATGAACGCGGTCATCGGTACGTGATCACTGTGCTCGCCTACAAGCAGATTCCGGCCGATGTGCTGGCGCCGATGATGCAGCTGCTGAACTGGCTGCTCTGGTTCGTCCTGCTGTCGTGCCTGGCCTGGATGATCCTGTCGGCGGGTCGGCTGTGGATCGCGTTCCGCTCCGACCTGGCCGTCAACGATGCCTCGCACGGCGTCCTGATGAGCCTGCTCGGCGCGGCGGTCGCCAGTACCGCGTCCGCGATCGCGCTGGCCTTCCTGCCGGCGTGAGGGTGCGGACGGAACGATGAATTCCACAGTGACACGGCCGGTCGCGGTCGGTATCGCCCTGCTGGCCGCGGCGGTGGGCTGCGGCAGTGGCGACGATGCGGGCCCCGACCTGTCCGCCGCACCGACCGGGGTGCGCTGGCAGGACTACCAGGGCATCGCCCTGCCCCAGTCCGACCAGGGACCGGCGACGGTAGCCAAGGGCGCCGCAACGGGTTTCGAGCATTCCCCGCGCGGGGCGGGGCTGGCGGCGCTGACCCACACCATCCGGCTGTCGGTGGCACCCGACAACCAGTGGGCCACCGTGGTGAACCAGGAACTCGTGCCGGGTCCGGCCCGCGACGAGTGGGCGATCAACCGCGTGCAGCTGTCGATCACCGGTGCCGCCGCGCCGGAGTACGCGCCGAGATTGTTGGGTTACAAAATCACCGAATACCGTGACGAACAGTCCCGGGTCGATGTCTATACCGAGTATTCGGACAGATCCAGGGCGGTGAACCACACCACGGTCAGCTGGTACGGCGGAGACTGGCGACTGCAGTTACCCGATCCGCAGTCCACCGACCGGCCCGTCGACGCGATCGACGAATTACCCACCGACATCGTGACATTGGAGGCACCGACGTGAGCGAGAAGGAGCCGGGCGCGCGCGACCGCGCTTCCTTCGGCATGATCGCCTCGGGTGCCCTGCTCGCCCTGATCCTGGTCGTCGGCGCGGTCGTGTACTTCACCAGCGGCGACCCCGAGGCCGACAGCGCGCCGCCGCCCGCGCAGGCCGCGGGCGGAACGGGTTTCGCCGATCCCGAGATCGATCTGCTCGGCAGGCGCGTCGACGTTCCGAACAACCCGGCGGGTCAGCCGCTGGCACAGGTACCGGGAACCCAGCGCACGCCCGTCGATTCGGACTGGCTGACCGGGGCGCCCGAGGGCACGACGAAACCGCATGGCTGGCAGCGGGTGTACGGCGCCTCGGTGCCGTTCTCCACCTCCGACGGGCCGACCAGGATCTCCGACGGTCTGGCCGTCGGCTACGCGCGGACCCCGCAGGGCGCCGCGCTGGCCGCCGCGCAGATCACCTACCGGCTCAACGCCAGACCCGCCGATCGCGACCTGTACGTCACGCAGGTGCGGGTCAGTTCGGCGCAGCTGGCCGCCTACGACTCGGCGCTGTCGAGCGACCGGCTGCCGAAACAGCAGCCGGAGAAGGTGACCCGCTACTTCGTGGCATCGGACGCGTTCAAGATCGACGATTACGCCGACGACATGGCCATCGTGCGACTCGCCTCGCGCGGACCGGTCATCGACGGCAAGCAGTTGTACGCCGCCATGCGGATGATCGTGGTGTGGGACGAGGGCGACTGGCGGCTCAAGCCGTCGACCACGACCAACACCCAGACCGAATATGTGGAATCGCTGGCGGGGTGGACGAAATGGTGAGCATCGGTGTACAGCAGCACAGCCCGGATCGATTCCCTGCGGACCATCGAGGGGTGCCAACAATGCTGAGGCGGATCGTCACAATATTCGCGGTGATCTTCACCGTGATGATCGCGACGCCGACGGTGGCCTATGGCCAGACCTACGGCTTCGACCAGGCATGCAACGAGCTGCACGACACACTCGACAGCGTCGCGATCCCCGGTGTCTCCCTCGGGGACGCTGCCTCGGCGGTGTGCAAGGCGGGCAATGCCGCCACCCATCCGGGCGACGCGGCGACCGCGGTCAAGGACAAGGCGTGGGACTCCACCTTCGGCAAGGTGGTCGACTCGCTGATGAAGGGTCTCGGCGAGGCGCTGATCCTGGCGCTGACCTTCTGGATGAAGGTGCCCAACGAGGCGGTGAGCGACTCGGGCGCCCTGTTCACCAAGATCAACGACTACACCTATCAGATCCAGATGCTGTTGCTGATCGCGTCGGTGATCATCACCGGCGGCAGATTGGCCGAGGCCAGACGCGGGGCGGCCGTCAGCGAGGCCGCCGAATCGTTCCGGCTCTTCGCCCGGGTCGTGTTCAGTTCGTGGATGCTCGGCGCGGTGATCGTCGCGGGGACGCGTGCCTCGGACAAGTTCTCCGAGTGGATCATCGAGGACGCGACCGGTGGCAATGCCAAGAACATGGCCGAGCTGATGGTGAAAACGTCCAAGCTGCAGGCATTCTCGCCCGGTCTGGTGCTGATCATCGCGATCGTCGGTCTGCTCGGCGCGCTCGCCCAGATCGTGCTCGCCATCGTCCGGCAGGGTCTGCTGGTTGTCGCCGCCGGCGTGCTGCCGCTGGCCGCGGCCGCGTCGGCGACCGGGACCGGTAAGCAGTCGTATCAGAAGCTGGTCGGCTGGATCATCGCCTTCATGCTGTTCAAACCGGTCGCCGCGATCGTGTACATGATCGCGTTCACCACCGCGGGGCACGTCGACGAGACGACCACCTCGGGCGGGCTGCCGGAAGGTGAACAGGCACAGCGGATGCTGGTCGCGCTGGTGCTGCTGTGCAGTGTGGCGTTCGTACTGCCCGCGCTGATGCGCCTGGTCGCACCCGCGGTCGCCACGGTCGGCACCGGTGGTTCCGGTCTGATGGTGGCCGGTGGTACCGCGGTCGGCGCGATGGCGCTCGGCGCGATCGGCACGAAGGCGGTCGCCTCCCGGCCCGCCGCGGCGCCCGGTTCGGCCGGTTACTTCGGTAGCGGCGGTGCCGGTCCGCGTCCGGGCGGTGCCGGTCCCGGTGGCGGTGCGCCCCGCGGCCCGGCGCCGACACCGCCACCGCGCGGCGGTGGTTCGGCTCCGGCGGCAGCCAGCTCGGGTTCGGTGCCCTCGGGCGCGGCCCGCAATGTCATGGCCGCGCGCGCCGCGGCGGGCAGCGC